>JBASJO010000543.1:0-2355 GCA_049655365.1 Rhodoferax sp.
TTCACCACCGAGTACGGCAACATCAGCGCCGCCAGCATTGGCGCCATTCAGCGCGGCCTGATGCAGATCGAAGCCCAAGGCGGCGACAAGTTCTTTGGCGAGCCCATGCTCAACATCGACGATTTCATGCAGACCGACAGCGCGGGTCGCGGCATGGTCAACATCCTGGCCGCCGACAAGCTGATGAACTCGCCGCGCCTGTACAGCACGTTTTTGCTGTGGATGCTGAGCGAACTGTTCGAGAACCTGCCCGAGGTGGGTGACCTGGACAAACCCAAACTGGTGTTTTTCTTTGACGAGGCCCACCTGCTGTTCAACGACGCGCCCAAGGTGCTGATCGAGCGCATCGAACTGGTGGTTCGCCTGGTGCGCTCCAAGGGCGTGGGCGTTTATTTTGTGACGCAAAACCCGCTCGACATCCCCGACAGCGTGCTGGCCCAGCTGGGCAACCGGGTGCAGCACGCGCTGCGCGCCTTTACCCCGCGCGACCAAAAGGCGGTCAAATCTGCTGCCGACACCATGCGCCCCAACCCCGGGCTGGACGTGGGTGCGGCCATCACCGAATTGGGTGTGGGCGAGGCGCTGGTGAGTTTTCTCGACACCAAAGGTCGCCCCTGCCCCACCGAGCGCGTCTTCGTGCTGCCCCCGGCCAGCCAGATCGGCCCCATCACGCCGGCACAACGCCAAGTCCTGCTGAATGAGTCGATCGTCGCCGGGGTCTATGAAAAAACGCTCGACCGTGATTCGGCCTATGAAAAGCTCAAGGGCCACGCCGCTGCGCGCGCGGCGCAAGCCGACAGCAAGGCGGCAAGTGCCGGCGAGGCCCCCGCAGCGCAAGGCGGCGGCATGTTCGACAGCATCAGCTCGGGCCTGGGCGGCCTGCTGGGCGGTGGCGGTGGCCGGCGCACCTCGGCGGGTGAGCAGCTTTTCAAAAGCGCCGCCAGCTCCATCGGCCGCGAAGTCGGCCGCCAGATCATCCGCGGCGTACTGGGCGGTATTTTTGGCGGCTCCAAGCGCTAGACCCGAACTTAAAGAAAGAAATTCCATGACCACTTCCCAAGACCCGATGGTTCACCTCATCGACCACCCGTTGGTGCAACACAAGCTCACGCTGATGCGCCGCAAGGACGCCAGCACCACCAGCTTTCGCACGCTGCTCAACGAGCTGTCGATGCTGATGGCCTACGAGGTCACGCGCGACATGCCGATGCAGGAGGTCGAAATCGAGACCCCGTTGGAAACCATGACCGCCAAGGTCATTGACGGCAAAAAACTGGCGCTGGTGTCGATCCTGCGCGCCGGCACCGGCATTCTGGACGGCATGCTCAGCGTGGTGCCCGGCGCGCGCGTCGGCCACATCGGCCTGTACCGTGACCCCAAAACACTGCAAGCGGTCGAGTACTACTTCAAGATGCCCAAGGAAATGCCCGAACGCGACGTGGTGGTGGTCGACCCGATGCTGGCCACCGGCCACTCGGCCATTGCGGCCATCACACGTATCAAGGCGCTGAACCCCAAATCGATCAAGTTCGTCTGCCTGCTGACCTGCCCCGAAGGCATCAAGGCGCTGCGCGCAGCCCACCCGGACGTGCCGATCTACACCGCTGCCATCGACCGCCAACTCAACAGCCACGGCTACATCCTGCCCGGGCTCGGTGATGCGGGTGACCGGATTTTTGGCACGCAGTAAAGTGAATGGATGGATGGAATTGACAGCCGATTTTGTTGGTCCAAAAAGGACCGTTCATGTACTATGCTCGTATAGCTCCCCGCGTTACTTACAGATGCGGCCCGATGAAGTATGAACCGTTCGCCCTGAGCCGGTCGAAGGGCTTCGACGAGCTCAGCCCGAACGGAACTTAAAACATCATCGGGCCGGATCAGTAAAGCGTGCGGGCGCAGGGTCAGCATTTGCTGCTCGCCGCCTGCCTCGGCGTGCTGGCGCGCTTGCAGTTGCGAAAACAAACGGTCCTGCCGGGCCTCGGTGATGCGGATGACCGGATTTTGGGGGCGCAGCGATCACGGCCCCGTTCCGACACCCATGCGCGTCGCTCAAAAGCCGACATTTATCAATTCCCGATATGCCAATAGGCGTAGGATAAAAAATTTGGTGGAGCGGGCGTGTCAAAAAATTCATCAATAATTACCATGGGCTACATGAATGCCACCCATGAAGCAGCCGTTGGATACGCAGGAATCGTTTGGCTTGAAAGCCTCGCCCAAGCCCAAATCGAGTTTTAGCCGCAACGAACTGGTCGCTGAACTGCAGCGCGCAATCGCTGTGCGTCCAACGGATTGAAGGGGAAGTACCATGGCGAAGATACTGGTGGTGGATGACGACGCGATAAACCTGAA
>JBASJO010000544.1:0-2628 GCA_049655365.1 Rhodoferax sp.
GCAGAGTACGCTGGCCGTTGTAGAGCGCCAGGCTCTCGATTTCCTGTGACCCGTCTTTCACTTCGGCGACTTGGTCAACCCGCACCGGCGCGCCATTCTTGCGCGTGATGATGATGCGGCCGAAGTCCTCGGGGCGCTGCACGCGCGCGGCGATCTGGATCACCCGGTCTTGCGCGCTGGAGCGGATGCTGCCCACCGGATAGTCCTGGTTTTCATTGCGCACCGCGCTGGCCACCTGTTCGGGCGTGATGCCGAATGAGGCCAGCGCCTGCGGGCTCAGGTAAATATTGATCTCGCGCTCGCTGCCACCGACCAGCGCCACAGAACCCACACCGCGCACGTT
Source organism: Rhodoferax sp. (assembly GCA_049655365.1). Classification (GTDB taxonomy): domain Bacteria; phylum Pseudomonadota; class Gammaproteobacteria; order Burkholderiales; family Burkholderiaceae_C; genus Rhodoferax. Next base: position 344 of record JBASJO010000544.1, read on the forward strand.
TTCCAGGCGTTTTTTCAGCGTTTGTTCAGCCCAGCTGCTGAGTTCCACCGCATTGAGGGGCGCGCCCGCACTGGCGTCGGGCAACACCGCCACCGACCAGATGGCGCGACTCGCCGGATCAAAGCGCAGCACGCGCGGCTCCTTGACCTCATCACGCAGCGTGGCGCGAATGGCGGCCACCTTTTCACGCACGTCGTCAGCGGCCTTGCGGCCGTCCATGTGCAGACCGAATTCGATGATCACCACCGACTGGCTCTCGTACGAGCGCGAAGTCAGCGCGTTGATGCCGGCAATCGAATTGACGCCTTCCTCGATTTTCTTGGTGACTTCGCTTTCAACAATTTCGGGTGAGGCGCCGGGGTAGTCGGTGCTGATCACCACCACCGGAAAGTCGATGTTGGGGAACTGATCCACCTGCAGGCGTTGCATGGAAAACAGCCCCAGCACCACCAGGGCCAGCATGACCATGGTGGCAAACACCGGGTTGTGAAGGCTGACGCGGGTGAACCACATTTATTGGGGTCCTTGTGTGCTGGTCACCCGCGTGCCAACACGCAGGCTGCCCACCGCACCGTCAATCACCACGCTGCCCTCGGCCACGCCAGTGACGGCCACCATGGTCAGGTCGGCCAGATTGCCGCGAACCCCAAGCGTCACGTTGGCGTGTTGCACCTGGTTTTGATTCACCACCTGCACATAGGCTTGCGGCTTGTCGGTGCGCACGGCACTCAGCGGCAAGGCCAGCGTTGTCACGGCCCCCACGTTCAGGCTGCCCTGGGCAAACAGGCCGTGGCGCAAATTGGCGTCTTGCGCCAGTGCCAGATACACCAGCACGGTGCGGCTGCCGACGGAGGCACTGGGGTTGATGCGCACCACTTTGGCTTGGATCACCTGGTTGGTGCCGTCCAGTGTCAGCTGGGCGCTCTGCCCCACCTTGACCTGCAGCGAATCGGCGGCGTTCAGGCTGGCTTCCAGTTCCAGTTGCCGGTTGTCGACGATCTCCACAATGCGGGCGTCCACCGGCACGCGTTCACCCGGTTGCGCCAGTCGTTGCGAAATTTGTCCGGCAATGGGGGCGCGCAACACCGTGTCGTCAAGGGCCTTGGCAGCCAGGTCAGCGCCCGATTGCGCCGCCTGGTAACTGGCCTGGGCGGCGTCCAGGCTGGCCTGGGACGACGCCAGCGCGGTGCTGGAGATAAAACCCTGCGCCACCAGCGCCTGGTTATTGTCAAAGGTGCGTTGGGCCATGGCCACCTGGGCTTTGGCCGCCGCGGCCTGCTGGCGGGCCTGGCGCAAGCGGGCATCGGACTCGGTGGGGTCGATGCGGGCCAGCACCTGGCCGGCGCGCACAGGGTCACCTTCGCGCACGGTCAGATCCCGCAGTTCGCCGGGGATGCGCGCCTTGACCAGTGCCGTATGGACCGCTTTGATAGGGCCGGAGATCAGCACGGTTTGCTGTAGTTCGAGGGTTTTGACCTGCACCAGGTCGCTGGCTGCCAGCGCCACGCTGACTTGCGACTTCTGTGCGGCTTGTTGCGCTTCCAGGGCGGCTTGACGGGCTTGACGCGCCGACAAGGTGCGCAGCGTGCCGCCCACCAGCACGGCCACAGCGAGGCCGGCCAGCGTCCATTTGATCCAGGGTTTCATGACAAGGGGTGCTCCAGGGAGGGGTTGGGCTGGCAAAAGCCCAGGGTCAGCATGTCGAGTTGGGCTGCCAGGTACTCATGCGGGTCGAGTTGCGCCTGGTTGCCACAGCTGAGGGCCAATGAGTGCTTCCAAAGCGTCAAAAAAAGCATCGGGGCCAGCACCAGGTAAACCGCATAAGTCAGGTTCATTGGGCGAAATTCACCGCGCGCCACACCCCGTTTCAGAATTCGCTCGATCAGGGCATTGCCGGGCTGCATCACTTCTTGCTGGTAAAAGTTGGCCAGTTCCGGAAAATTTTGCGCCTCGCTCATGATCAGCTTGGGGATGCCGCTGGCCTGGGTCGAACCAATGCGTTCCCACCACTGGAACAGGCATTCGCGCAGCATGTCATGGGCGCTGCCTTCAAAGCGTTCGATTTCGTCGCTCCACTCGGCAAAACGGCCGGAAATATTCTCGCGCACCACGGCCTTGAACAGTTCTTCCTTGCTCGGGAAATACAGGAACAGCGTGCCTTTGGAGACTCCGGCGCGCCGCGCCACTTCTTCGACGTGGGTCGCGGCAAAGCCTTTTTCGACAAACAAGTCCAGCGCAGCCGCCAGCAACTCGGCGGGACGCGCCTCTTTGCGGCGGGCCCGGCG
>JBASJO010000545.1:0-2541 GCA_049655365.1 Rhodoferax sp.
GATGTCACCGGCAATGACCTGCGCAGCCTCCAATTCATGGCTGGCGCCCAGCACCACCAGCAGGGGCAAAAAGTGCTCTTGCGTGGGGTGGGCGCGCTCGGCATGGGGTGCCAGACGGCGGTAGTCCAGCAACGCATCGACATCGGCACGGTTTACCGAGTGGCGGATCCAGTGAGCGAACTCGACCACGTAAGCCGCAGCGGGTGCAGCGGGTGGCTGAAGATCGTACAGGTTGTGCGTCAGGCTGCCGGAGCCGACGATCAACACGCCCTGGTCACGCAACGGGGCCAGGGCCCGGCCCAGCGCCAGTGCGCCGGCGGTATCCAGCCGGTGCGGCATCGACACCTGAAACACCGGCACAGTCGCTTGGGGCAACAAATGCCACAGCGGCACCCAGGCGCCATGGTCCAGGCCGCGGCTGGCGTCAGCCGTGACCGTCCAGCCCGCTTGTGTCAACAGTTTCAGCGCCTCCAGGGCCAGTGCAGGCTGACCCGGCGCCGGGTACTGCAGCTGGTACAGCGCAGCCGGGAAACCACCAAAGTCATGAACCGTTTCAGGTCTGGGTGTGGTCAAGACCTGCAATTCGCGGGTTTGCCAATGCGGCGACACCACCAGCACCGCCTTGACGCCGGCAAGTTGCTGTCCCAGAGCACGCAGATTGGCGCCCAACAGGCCGGGCTCCAGGGCAAACGTGGGGGCGCCATGCGAAATGAATAAAACGGGGGCGCGCTGCAGGGTCGTGTTCATGGCAGTTTTCTGGGTGTTTCAGGAATGACAAGTTGGCAAGTATGCAAGAACACATCCCTCCATCGTTGAAATTAATCGAATTTCAACGTGAACCACATTGAATCCATTTGGATGATTCGGCTTCTAGACTTCTTTCCATGACATCGAGAAAGCCGTTGTTCACCCCATTTTGGAGACCTATTTTGACCACAGCCCTGCCCGACCACGCCGCACAGCCCAAGCGCTACAGCGCGGTGGCCATCGTCTTGCACTGGTTGCTGGCGCTGGTGATCCTGGTCATGTTTGGGGTCGGCCTCTACATGACTGACCTGCCATTTTCACCGCAGCGCCTGAAGCTCTACAACTGGCATAAATGGGCCGGCGTGACATTTTTGGCGCTCACGCTGTTGCGCCTGGTCTGGCGCCTGACACATCGCCCGCCGGCGCTGCCCTTTGCTGTGACCCGGAGCATGCCGGGCTGGCAACATCGCGCCTACCACGCCACGCACCAGCTGATGTACCTGCTGTTCTTTGCCGTGCCACTGGTCGGCTGGGCCTACAGCTCGGCAGCGGGCTTCCCGATTGTCTGGTTCGGTCAGATTCCGCTGCCGGATTTACTGCCTGTGAACAAGGAGCTGGCTGAGTTGATCAAGCCGCTGCACAAATATTTGGCGCTGGCGCTGATGGCGCTGGCGGGTCTGCACATTGCTGCGGCCATCAAGCACCAATGGGTCGACCGGGACGGGCTGCTGGGGCGAATGCTGCCGGGCAGTCGGTAAGCGGGTGCCGCCACAAAGATCCCCGGATGGCATCCGGGCTACAGAACCTTATTTTTTTGGAGTTACTCACATGAACGTTCGTCATTTCATGCCCGCCTTGCTGGTGGCCACCCTGGGCACGGTCGCCCTGCCCGCTGCGGCCCAGCAAAAGCTGCTGCCGGCGCAAAGCAGCATCACCTTCGAGATCAAACAAATGGGGGTTCCGGTGCAGGGGCACTTCAAAAAATTTGACGCCCAGATCAACTTTGATGCCGCCAAACTGGCCGCCAGCAAGGTGAATTTCACCGTGGACATCGCCAGCACCACGCTGGGTGCGCCTGAAATGGACGCCGAGTTGCCCAAGCCGACCTGGTTCAACACCGCCAAATTCCCGCAAGCCCAATTCACATCCTCCGCCTTCAAGGCGCTGGGTGCTGGCAAGTACGAAGTGTCAGGCAAGCTCGCCATCAAGGGCCAAAGCCAGGACGTGACGGTGCCGCTGACCATGACCCAAACCGGTACCGCCACCACAGCCAGCGGCATGCTGCCCATCAAACGGCTGGCTTTCAGGATCGGCGAAGGCGACTGGGCCGACACCTCGATGGTGGCCGATGACGTGCAGGTCAGGTTCAAGCTGGCCTTGAGCGGGCTGGCCAAGCTGCCCTGATTTTTTCTTGTTTCAATTTTTTTACCCGTCCCTCAACCTTTCTTTCAACCCTGACTTCTGGAGTTTTCCATGCGTTTATCCCTCCTCTCCGCCGCTGCCATTTCCCTGCTCGCCTTGGGCTCGCAAGCCCAGGCGGCCAACTACGCCATCGACCCGACCCACACTTATGTGACCTTCGAGATCAGCCACTTCGGCACCTCGACCAACCGCGGCCGCTTTGACAAGAAAGAAGGCAAGGTGGCGTTTGACCGCGCGGCCAAGACCGGCAAGGTTGAGATCGCCTTCGACACCAACTCGGTCAACACCGGCTTGGGCGCGTTCAATGAGCACCTGCAAAGCGCCGAGCTGCTGGACGCCGCCAAGCACCCCAAGATCAGCTTTGTCTCGACC
>JBASJO010000546.1:0-4744 GCA_049655365.1 Rhodoferax sp.
AGCTGATTACGCTGCACGACGCGTCCAACATTGCCGCCGTCATCATCGAGCCCATGTCGGGTTCGGCCGGCGTGGTGGTGCCGCCGGTGGGTTATCTGCAGCGCATCCGCGAGATCTGCACCGCGCACAACATCCTGCTGATTTTTGATGAAGTCATCACCGGTTTCGGCCGCATGGGCGCCTACACCGGGGCCGAGGCCTTTGGCGTCACGCCCGACATCATGAACGTGGCCAAACAAATCACCAACGGTGCCCAGCCGCTGGGCGCGGTGCTGGCCAGCAAGGACATTTACGACACCTTCATGGCGCAGGGCGGGCCCGACTACATGCTCGAATTTGCCCACGGCTACACCTACTCGGCGCACCCGGTGCCCTGTGCCGTGGGTCTGGCGGTGCTCGACATCCTGGAGCGTGAAAGCATGGTGGAGCGCGTCAAAGGCTTGAGCCCGTACTTTGAGAACGCGGTGCACAGCCTGCAAGGGGCCAAACACGTGACCAGCATCCGCAACTATGGCCTGGCGGCTGGCCTTACCATTGACGCGTTGCCCGGAGAGCCTGCCAAACGGCCCTACCAGATTGCCATGGCCATGTTGGCCAAGGGCTTTTATGTGCGCTACGGTGGCGACACCATCCAGCTGGCACCGCCTTTCATTGCCACGCCCGCGCAGATTGACAGCCTGGTCAATGCCCTGGGTGAGTCGATCAACGCCACCGCTTGACAAGACCTTGGCCTGACGAGACAGCGACAATAGCCCAGCATCATTTTTCAAATAACAGAGACAAACCCATGCAAACCCTTCCCACCATTCAAGACCTTCCGCAAATTCACCACCTGATTGACGGCCAGCTGGTCGCTGGCGGCACACGCCAGGCCGATGTGTTCAATCCCGCCACCGGCCAGGCTGAAAAGCGCGTGCTGCTGGCCGACAAGCTCACCGTGGAGCAGGCCATTGCCAGCGCCCATGCGGCTTACCCGGCTTGGCGCAACACGCCGCCGCTCAAGCGCGCCCGCGTCATGAGCAAGCTCAAGGTGCTGCTCGAAGAAAACGCCGACGCCATCTGCGCGCTGGTCACGGCCGAGCATGGCAAGGTGCTGTCAGACTCCATGGGCGAGCTGCAGCGCGGCATTGAAAACGTGGAATACGCCAGTTATGCGCCCGAGCTGCTCAAGGGTGAGCACAGCAAGAATGTCGGCCCCAACATTGACAGTTGGAGCGAGTTCCAGGCGCTGGGCGTGACCGCCGGCATCACCCCGTTCAACTTCCCCGTCATGGTGCCGCTGTGGATGTGGCCGATGGCCGTGGCCTGCGGCAACACCTTCATTTTGAAACCGTCTGAGCGCGATCCTTCCAGCACCTTGCTGGTGGCCGAACTGGCACTGCAAGCCGGCCTGCCCCCGGGCGTGCTCAATGTGGTGCATGGCGACAAGGAGGCGGTCGACACGTTGCTCACCGACCCGCGCGTCAAGGCCGTGAGCTTTGTCGGCTCGACGCCGATTGCCGAATACATCTACTCCACCGGCTGCGCCCATGGCAAGCGTGTGCAAGCCCTGGGGGGTGCCAAAAACCACGCCGTGGTGATGCCGGATGCCGACATCCCCAACGCCGTCAACGCCCTGATGGGCGCGGCGTACGGCTCGTGCGGCGAGCGCTGCATGGCGATTCCGCTGGTGGTGGCGGTGGGTGATGCGACGGCCGACGCGGTGGTGGCCGGCCTCAAGGTCGAGATCGCCAAGATGAAGGTCGGTCCCGGCACCAATGCCGCCTGCGACATGGGCCCGTTGGTGACCAAGGCGCACTTCGACAAGGTCAAGGGCTATGTCGATCAGGGTGTGAAGGAGGGCGCCACGCTGGTCGTCGATGGTCGCGGTATCAGTGTGCCCGGCCATGAGAATGGCTATTTCCTGGGCGCTTGTTTATTTGACAACGTCAAACCCGGCATGGTCACCTACCAGGAAGAAATCTTCGGCCCGGTGCTGGGTGTGGTGCGCGTCAAGACGCTGCAGGAGGCGATGGAAATGATCGATGCCCACGAGTACGGCAACGGCACCTGCATCTTTACCCGCGACGGCGAGGCCGCCCGTTTCTTCAGTGACCACATCCAGGTCGGCATGGTCGGCATCAACGTGCCGCTGCCGGTGCCAGTGGCCTACCACTCGTTTGGCGGCTGGAAGCGCAGCCTGTTCGGCGACTTGCACGCCTACGGCCCGGATGCCGTGCGCTTTTATACCAAGCGCAAAACCATCACCCAGCGCTGGCCGAGTGCCGGCGTGCGCGAGGGCGCGGTGTTCAGTTTTCCGAGCAGTCGCTAAAGGACAGATGATCAGCGCCTGTCCGACGTGGGCAGGCGCCACATCCAGAGCGCCACCAGTGCGCAGCAGGCGCCGGGAATCCAGCCGATGTTGGCGGGCATGAACCACCAGGCGATGAACGAGCTGATTGTCATGGTGGCCCAGGCGACCTGTTTGGCGCGCAGCGGCACGGCGCGCTGGCTGCGCCAATCCCGCACCATCGGACCAAAGCGCGGGTGCGTGAGCAGCCATTGCTCGTAGCGCGCACTCCCAAGTGAAAAGCAATAGGCGGCCAGCAGCACGAAGGGGGTGGTGGGCAGCAGCGGCAGCACGATGCCAATGACGCCCAGCAGCAGGCACAGCGCGCCGCAAATCAGCCAGAACCAGCGCACCCAGCGAGGGCGTGACGGTGGCGGCGGTGGCGCGGCAGGTGGCAGGATGGTCGACAAAATTTGGTGTGGTTTGAACAAGCAGATCGCCATTGTCATGTGGTTTGACGCACACTTCGGGTTTTCCATCGCAAGGAGACGCGCATGCTGGTCGGACTACCCAAGGAAATCAAGAACCATGAATACCGCGTCGGCCTGACGCCGGCCAGCGTGCGCGAGCTGACCCAGCACGGACACCAGGTGCTGGTGCAAACTGGCGCCGGCGCCGCCATCGGCTTGAGCGATGACCAGTATCTGACTGCCGGCGCCACGCTGGCCCAGGATGCGGCGCAGGTTTATGCGGCAGCCGAAATGATCGTCAAGGTCAAGGAGCCGCAAGCCCACGAATGCGCCATGCTGCGCCCGGGGCAAATCTTGTACACCTACCTGCACCTGGCGCCTGACCCGGCGCAAACCGCCGCCCTGGTCAGGTCGGGGGCGGTGTGTATTGCCTACGAGACCATCACTGGCCCCGGTGGCGGCCTGCCGCTGCTGGCACCGATGAGCGAGGTGGCGGGGCGCATGGCGGTGCAGGCCGGGGCCGCGCACCTGGAAAAGTCCAAGGGCGGTATGGGTGTGCTGCTGGGTGGTGTGCCCGGGGTGCCTGCCGCCCATGTGGTGATTCTGGGGGCTGGCGTGGTCGGTACACACGCCATGCAAATGGCTGTGGGCATGGGCGCCCGGGTGACGGTGCTCGACAAAAACGTCGACCGGCTGCGCCAGCTTGACCTGATTTTTGGCAACCGCATTCACACTGTCTATTCCACGGCACAGAGCGTGGAAGACGCGGTGCTGGACGCCGAACTGGTGGTCGGTGGTGTGCTGATTCCCGGCGCCGCCGCGCCCAAACTGGTCACGCGCGACATGATCTCGCGCATGAAACCAGGCGCCGTGGTGGTGGATGTGGCGATTGACCAGGGCGGCTGTTTCGAGACCTCGCACGCCACCACCCACGCCGAGCCCACCTTTGTGGTCGACGGGGTGGTGCATTACTGCGTGGCCAACATGCCGGGTGCGGTGGCGCGCACCAGCACCTTTGCCCTCAACAACGCCACCATTGCGCACGCGGTGACGCTGGCTGACAAGGGTTGGCGGCAGGCGCTCAAGGACAACCCGCACCTGAAAAACGGCCTCAATGTAGCCCACAGGCAAGTCACCTATGAGGCGGTGGCGCGCGCCCTGGGTTACGCCTACGTGCCTGCGGATTCGCTGCTGGGCTGAGCCAGCCGAAGGTGCAGGCAGGGCAGGGGATAATGCGCGCCACATGGCACTTATCACACTCCTTGACGGACAACTGGCTTTCGGACACGTCCCGCTGCTGGATCACACCACTTTTTCACTCGAAACGCAGGAGCGCGTCGGTCTGATCGGCCGCAACGGTGCGGGCAAATCCTCGCTGCTCAAGATTCTGGGCGGACTGGAAAAGCCCGACGATGGCACCTTGCAGGTGCAGGGCAACACCCGCATTTCCTATGTGGCGCAAGAGCCGCAGCTCGACTCTGACGCCACCGTGTTCGAGGCGGTCAGCGCGGGTTTGGTCCGGGTGCGGGAGCTGATTGACGAATATTCGCAGGGCCACGGCGACCTGGACGCGATGCAAAGCGAAATCGAATCGCTGGACGGCTGGAACTGGGAGCAGCGCGTGGGCGAGACCCTGCACCGCCTGCACCTGGACGCCGACGCGCGCATCAGCACACTCTCGGGCGGCAACAAGAAGCGCGTGGCGCTGGCCCAGGCACTGGTGGCGGCGCCCGACGTGCTGCTGCTTGACGAGCCGACCAATCACCTGGACCTGGACAGCATCGAGTGGTTGGAGGGCCTGCTGTGTGACTTCAAGGGCAGCATCGTGACCGTGACGCACGACCGCTCGTTTCTGGACAATGTGGCGACCCGCATCGTCGAGCTCGACCGGGGCAAGCTGCTGAGTTATCCCGGCAACTTTGCCGCCTACCTGGTGCAAAAAGAAGAACAGATGGCGCAGGAGGCGGTGATCAACGCGCGCGCCGACAAGCTGCTGGCGCAGGAA
>JBASJO010000547.1:0-1762 GCA_049655365.1 Rhodoferax sp.
CCCTTGGTTTGCTCGGCAAAACGGGTCTGGGTGTCGATCAGCGTCTGGATGTTCTTCTCCAGGTAGCCACCCAAAAAGCCTTGCATGGCATGGCCATAAAAGCGGATCAGGCTCTCCAGCACCGGCGCGGTGAACATGGGCTAGCCACTGGTCTCGGCTTCGAGAATGATCTGCAACAAAATGCTGCGCGTCAGGTTGTCGCCGGTCTTGGCGTCCAGCACCTCGAAGGGCTCACTTTGCATCACCAGCTCTTTGACTTCAGACAGCGTGATGTAGGTCGACGTGGTGGTGTCGTAAAGCCTGCGGTTGGGGTACTTCTTGATGACGCGGTGGGCAGTTGGCGTCTCGGGGGTCTTGTTTTCCATATCGGGTCAATCGTGAGCAGTCAAGCTCGTATTTTCAAGGGCAATGCCCCATTTGGCCAGTGCCGCGTCATCACTGACACGGGCATCCACCCAGCGTACGCCGGTGGGCGTTTGTTCTTTTTTCCAGAACGGGGCCTGGGTTTTAAGGTAATCCATCAAAAATTCGCAGGCCTGAAAGCTCTCGCCCCGGTGCGCCGAGGTCACGGCCACCAGCACAATTTGGTCCAGCGGCGCCAGCAGGCCGACACGGTGGATGACGCGGGCGCCAAAAATGTCAAAACGCTGCAGCGCGGCATCAATCATGGCCTCGATTGATTTTTCGGTCATGCCCGGGTAATGCTCCAGTTCCATGCTGGCAATGCTGCCAGGCTCACCCGCTGTGCGGTCACGCACGGTGCCAATGAAACTGCAGACGGCGCCCACGCGCGGGTCCTGCGCACGCAAGGCCGCCACCTCGGCGCTGAGGTCAAAGTCGGCGGTCTGAATACTGACGCGGGGGTTGTTGTGGGTTGGCATGGTGCTTAACCTCCGGTCACGGGCGGGAAGAAGGCCACCTCGGCGCCGTCGGTCAAGGCCGCCGATTCTTGGCACATCAGCTGGTTCAGCGCCAGGCGCACCGACTTGCCACGGGCCAGGCTATCAGCATAGACGCCACCCAGGGCGATGAGTTCATCACGCAGTGCGCCCAGCGTGGTCGCTTCAGTCTCGCGCTGCTCGCTGCCCACACCGATCGCCTCGCGAATGGACGCAAAATATTTCACCGTCACCTTCATGCCAGCAACTCCGAAAAGGGAATGAAACGCACCACATCACCGGGCGCGATGGTGCCGCCGGGTGGGGTGTCGACCAAGCCGTCGCCCCACACTGCCGAGGTCAGCACACCCGAACTCTGGTTGGCAAACAGATCCAATCCACCGTTCGCGTTGCGTCTGACGCGCAGGAACTCACGGCGTTTGTCGGCGCGGGGCCAGCTGAAGTCGGCGCGCACGGCAACGGGTGTTGGTGCCAGCTGGGCAGCCCCCTGCAATTTCAGCAGGAACGGGCGCACCAGCAGCAAAAAAGTCACGAAACTCGACACCGGGTTGCCCGGCAAGCCGATGAAATGCGCGTCAGCAACGCGGCCATAGGCAAAGGGCTTGCCCGGCTTGATGGCAATCTGCCACAAGTCCAGATGGCCCAGGCTCTGCACTGCGGGCTTGATGTGGTCCTCTTCACCCACCGAGACACCGCCACTGGTCAGGATCAGGTCGTGCTGTTCCGCAGCGCCGCGCAACGCCGCAATGGTGGCCTCGCGCTGGTCGGGCACGATGCCCAGGTCACTCACCTCACAGCCCAGCCGTTTCAGCAGGGCCTTCAGAAAAAACCGGTTCGAGTTGTAGATGGCACCGGGCGGCATG
>JBASJO010000548.1:0-1969 GCA_049655365.1 Rhodoferax sp.
GTGCACCAGGCCTTTGACGGGGGCTGGGAGCAAGGGCTGGAGGCCGAGGCCGGTGCGCTGCTCGCCACCGATCGCACCGACGTCTGGGACACCCTGACGGCCCGTTTCGAGTCGCGTCTGATTCAGGCCGCGCTAGCCGCCACCCGTGGCCGGCGCATCGATGCGGCGCAAAAGCTGGGCATTGGCCGCAACACCATCACCCGGAAAATCCAGGAACTCGGCCTGGAGTAGGGCCCAGGCTCCTGGCCTCAGTTGAGATCGACCACCACCGGGGCGTGGTCGCTGGGGCGTTCGTTTTTGCGCGGGGCCTTGTCGATCCAGCAGGCCGATACCTGCGGCCTGAGGGCGTCGCTGACCAAAATATGGTCAATGCGCAGGCCGCGATTGCGTCTGAACGCAAAATCCCGGTAATCCCACCACGAATAGCTTTTGGCTGGTTGGGGAAACAGCCGGTGTGCATCATGCAGGCCCAGCGCGATCAAAGCGTTCAACTCATAGCGCTCTTCGTCGGTGCAATGGATCTGGTCACGCATACCCTCCGGGTCCCAGACATCGGCATCGTCAAAGGTGATGTTGAAGTCGCCCATCAGCACCAGCTTCGGGTGCACCAGCAGTTCGGCGCGCAGCCAGTTGCGCAGGCCCTGGAGCCAGGCCAGCTTGTACTCGAACTTGTCGCTGCCCGGCTCCTGGCCATTGGGAAAATAGGCGCCCACCACGCGAATGCCGGGGGCAAAAGTGGCGCTGATGACACGCGCCATGTCGTCAGAAAAACCCGGAATGTTACGCACCGCGTCGGTCGCCGGCACCCGGCTGAGCAGCGCCACGCCGTTGTAGGTTTTCTGGCCAAAACAAACCGATTGGTAACCCGCCTCGGTCAACGCGGCGTGCGGGAATTTGTCGTCGCTCATCTTGAGCTCTTGCAGCGCCAGCACGTCGACCGGGTTGGTGCTGAGCCAGTCCAGCACCTGCGGCAGCCGCACGGTGAGCGAATTGATGTTCCAGGTGGCTAGTTTCATGGTGTCACACATCCTTTTGGTAGGTCACAAAACTGTAGTCCAGGCCCGTGCTGCTGTGGTGGGTTTCACGCGCCGCTTCTCGCCACTCCGGGCCGAATTGGGGCGCAAAAGCATCGCCTTCAAAGTCGGCGTCGATCTCGGTCACCACCGCTGTGCTGGCCAGCGCCAGCGCCTGGGCATACAGCTCGGCGCCACCAATCACCCAGGCGGTGCTGTCGCCAGGGCAGGCAGCACAGGCGGCTTCCAGTGAATTGGTCACCACGGCACCTTCAGCCTGCCAATCCGGATGTCGCGTGACCACTACATTGAGGCGGCCAGGCAGCGGGCGGAATTTGGGCGGCAGGGAGTCCCAGGTCTTGCGGCCCATGATGACCGGGCAGCCCAGCGTATTGCGCTTGAAATGTGCCATATCCTCTGGCAAATGCCAGGGCAGCGTATTGTGTTTGCCGATGACGCCGTTGCGGGCACGGGCCAGGATCAGATTGAGTTTCATATCGCCTTTGCAGTTTGGCGCGGTGGCAGTAGCACGGCGGCAATCGCCACCATGACACACAGCACTGCCACCAGGTCTTGCCAACCGGGCACCTCTTGCACGATCAGGGTGGCACTCAGGGTGCCGACCATCGGCACGGCCATGACGCTCATGGCGCTGGTGGACGGTGGCAAATGGCGCGCCATGCCAAACCAGATGACCTGGGCAAAACCATAGTTGATCAGCGCGCCATACACCAGGCTGACCCACATCGGTCCAGAAAACTGCCAACCGGGCCAGGGCTCCAGCATGGCTGCAAGCACCCAGAGACAAGCGCTGGCCAAAATCATCATCCAGACGGTCAAGGTCTCCATCGGAATCGTCAGGTGCGCCCTGCGCATCATCAGGGTGCCCGCCGCCCAGCACAGGGCGGCCAGTTCCATCCAGAAAATGCCCAGCGGTCTGCCGCTCAGGGCGGTGA
>JBASJO010000549.1:0-2037 GCA_049655365.1 Rhodoferax sp.
CTGGGTGCCACCAGTGGCGACACCGGCAGCGCCGCCGAATACGCCATGCGCGGCAAGAAGGGCGTGCGCGTCTTCATGACCAGCCCGAAGGGTCGCATGAGCCCGTTCCAGCAGGCGCAAATGTTCAGCCTGATGGACGACAACATTTTCAACATTGCCGTGGACGGCGTGTTTGACGACTGCCAGGACATGGTCAAGGCGGTCAGCAATGACCTCGACTTCAAGCGCGAGTACAAGATTGGCACGGTCAATTCGATCAACTGGGCGCGCCTGCTGGCCCAGGTGGTTTATTACTTCGCCGGCTACTTCCAAGCCACTGAAACAAATACGCAAAAAGTCAGCTTCACGGTGCCGAGCGGCAATTTTGGCAATGTCTGCGCCGGCCATGTGGCGCGCATGATGGGCCTGCCCATTGCGCGCCTGGTGGTGGCCACCAACGAAAACGACGTGTTGGACGAATTTTTCAAGACCGGCGTTTACCGGGTGCGTGCCAGTGCCGACACCCACGAGACCTCCAGCCCGTCGATGGACATCTCCAAGGCGAGCAACTTCGAGCGCTTTGTGTTTGACCTGCTCGGGCGCGACGGTGCACGCACAAAAGCGCTGTTTGGCGATGCCCTGGCGCGTGTCGGTTTCTTTGACCTCGAAGCGCACCCTGCCTTCAGCCAGGCCGCCACGCGCTACGGCTTTGACAGTGGCAAGAGCAGCCATGCGGACCGCCTGGCCACCATCAAGGACACCTGGGAACGCCACGGCACGATGATCGACACGCACACGGCTGACGGCGTCAAGGTGGCGCGTGAACACGTGCAGGCGGGTGTGCCGATGATCGTACTGGAAACCGCGCTGCCCATCAAGTTTGCCGAAACCATCGTCGAGGCCACTGGCCGCGAACCGGATCGCCCCGCCAAATTCAACGGCATCGAAGCCTTGCCCAAGCGCGTGGTCGACATGGCGGCGGATGCGCAGGCCATCAAGACCTTCATTGCCGGGCACTGCGCATGAAAGTGGTTGGCTTTGCAGGCTTTTCCGGTTCCGGCAAGACCACGCTGGTGGAACGTTTGATTCCGGCGTTGCGCCTGCGGGGCTTGCGCGTGTCGGTGGTCAAACATGCCCATCACCGTTTCGACATTGACCACGAAGGCAAGGACACTTACCGCCATCGCGAGGCCGGTGCCTTTGAAGTGGTGGTGGCTTCAGACAAGCGCCTGGCCTTGATGCGTGAATTTGAGGTGGCTAAACGGCCCACCGTGCACCAGCTGCTGGCCGAGTTGTACGAAGGCGTTGATTGGGTGCTGGTGGAAGGCTTCAAGGAGTCTGACTTGCTGAAAATCGAGGTCTGGCGTGCCAGCACCGGCAAACCCGCGCGCTACGCGGAGGACGACTTCATCACCGCCATTGCGACCGATTCGCCAGACCAATTGCCGGTGCCGACCCAATTGCCGGTACTGGACCTCAATGAGCCGGACGCGGTGGTCGATTGGCTCATTTCGCAAGGCCCACGTTTTGACTATGACTTTGAGAATGTTGCATGACTGCTGAGCGTCCCGCTGCCACACCCATGAAGTCGCTGGATGAGGCGCTGGCCCAGTTGCTGGGGTATGCCGCCGTGCTGGATGGCGTCGAACAGCTGGCCACCTTTGACGCCGATGGCCGGGTGCTGGCGCAAGACCTGGTGTCGCATTTGCACGTGCCGCCGCAAGACAACAGTTCGATGGACGGTTATGCGCTGCGCTGCGCTGACCTGGCTGACCCAAGCCGGGCATTGCCGGTGTCACAGCGCATTCCGGCGGGTAGCACGGGCACAGCGCTGGCGCCCCAGTCGGTGGCGCGCATATTTACGGGTGCACCGATCCCTGCGGGTGCCGACGCCGTGGTGATGCAGGAAGACTGCGACGTGCAAGCCGATGGTTCGGTGCGCATCAAGGCACAGCCCAAGCCGGGCCAGTGGATCCGCCGTGCCGGCGAAGATGTGAACCGGGGTGCGGTGGTGCTGGCCCAGGGTGCGCGCCTGACGCCGGCGGAACTCGGCTTGGC
>JBASJO010000550.1:0-7523 GCA_049655365.1 Rhodoferax sp.
GCCTGTGCCAGCGCCGTCTGCGCGCGCTGCACCTGCGCTGCTGCGGCGCGGCGCGCGGCCTCAGAGCTGCCCACACGCTGCTGCAACACGCTGCGCGTGCGCGCATCGATCATTTGCGGCGCCACAGGCATCAGGGTGGCGACCACCTCGCCGGCGCGCACGCTGTCACCCACCTTGAGCGTGGGGCGCAGCAACTCGGCCGGCGTGGGCGCGGTGATCACAAAGCGGTTTTTCAGGCGCAGGCGGCCGTCTTCTTCAATGATTTGCTCGAAGCTGCCGGTGCTGACCGTGGCCACTTCCACCAGCAGCGGGCGCGGCCGGTACACGGCATAGGCCAACGCGGCAGCTGCCGCCAGCAACAGCGCCCCGCCGAGCCAGCGCTGGTATTTTTTTGCGGGAATTTTGTTGTTCATTCGCGTACCTTTAAAACGGCCACCAGATCCAGCCGGTCAATTTTGCGGCGCACCAGCAAACCGCTGGCGATGCCGGCGCCGAGCACGATGAGCGCGGCCGAGGCGTAGGTGGCGGGTTCGATGATGACCGGGAAGTCAATGCTGTCGGACGACATGAGCTGCATCATCAGCGACGCCAGCCCCCAGCCGGTTAGCGCCCCGAGCGGCAGCGCCAGCAGCAGTTCGGCGCCCAGCTCGGCCAGCAGCAGCACCGAGACCTCGGCGCGCGTCATGCCGAGAACGCGCAGGCTGGCGAGTTCCCAAGCGCGCTCGGACAGCGCAATGCGCGCCGCGTTGTAGATGATGCCCACCGCCATGGCCACGGCAAACAGCGTCAGGATGCCGCTGAAGATGCCCATGGTGCGCGACGTGGTCTTATTGAAGTTGTCCAGCGAGCCGGCTTTGTCAAATACCGCGTTGATACTGGGGGCCGCCTTGACCGACGCCCAGAAAGCGCCCATGGCCTGCGGGTCGACCTGCAGCACCGCGTCGGCCACACCCTCGCCGTCACGCGCCAGCGCATTCATGGCGGTCAGGTTCATGAACAGCAGGTTGCCAAACATGGTGTGCACGATATCCACCACCACAACTTGCGTGTGCACTTGGTTCCACAAGCGGAATTCGAGCTGAATGTGATCGCCCACGCGGGCACCCAGTTCGTTCGCCAGCAGCGCCGACAGCACCACGCCATGCGCCGGCATAGCCACGGCGCCACGCTGCTCGTCCACCACGCGCATCAATTGCGCATCAGTTCTGTAGCCGATCAGCGCGGTATCGACACTGCGGCCCTGCAGGCGCACACGAACGGCCTCGGTGCGGTAGGGTTCGGCATCGATCACACCGGGCAGGCGCTTGAGGTCTTGCACCACCGTCAGCGGCACCGGGTGCTGGAAGTTGACCAGCACGTCGCCCTGCTGCACCTGGCGGAACTGGACGTCGACGATGTGGGCAATCGCATCGAGCCAGAAGGCGCCCGAAATCTGCAGCGCCACCGCCAGCGCAATGCCGGTCACGGTGAAGGCGGCGCGCAGCGGGCGGCGCTCGAAATTGCGGATCACCATCAGGGCGCCGGTGCTGACAAAGCGGCCCAGGCCCAGTTGCTCGACCAGCGTGGGCTTGAAGACCGGCGGCGACGGCGGCTGCATGGCTTGTGCCGGGCGCAGGCGCACCACGGCGTGAATGGCCGTCCAGGTGCCCAGGGCGGCCGCTGTGGCGGCGATCAGCGCAGAAGTCACGATCAGCCAGGCATCGGTGACGTAGGCCAGACCGTTGAAGCGGAAGACCTCGTCGTACAGGCCCAGCATGCCGCGGCCAATCCAAGCACTCAGGCCCAGGCCGGCCAGCACGCCGAGGCCGGCGATGAGCATGGCGAGCTGGATGTAGTGCCAGGCGATGGCCGCGTCGCTGTAGCCCAGCGCCTTGAGCGTGGCGATCTGGCTGCGCTGGGTGGCCACCTGGCGGCTCAGCACCACGTTGAGAATGAACATGGCCACGGCCAGAAAGATGCTTGGGAGCACGGTGCCCATGACCTTGAGCTGCGACAGTTCGTCGGCCACGATCTTCGAGGACAACTGCTTGTCGCGCCCGACCGCGCCGATGGCGCCGTAGGGTTCCAGCAGCCGGTCGACACCCGCCAGCACCGGCGCCACGGCCCGGCTGGCGTCGAGCCGCAAGGACGCCTGGTTGAAAGCGCCCTGCATGTCGAAGGCGTCCGTCATGCGCCCACGCTCGATCCACCAGATGCCAAACTGCTGGTCGTCGGGCGCGCCGCCCTGTGAGGCAAAGACGTATTCGGGCGAGGCCGCCGTGCCGACCAGCAACACCCGTTCGCGTTTGCCGTTGAGGATGGCGTGCACGCTGTCGCCCGGGTTCAGGCCGCGCGCAGCGGCAAAACGGTCGCTGACCAGCGCCTCCAGGGTGGCGCCGGCTTCGGGCCAGCGGCCGCGCTTGAGTGTCAGCGCGTTGAGCCCCTGGCGGCTGGCGTGCACACGCGCGATGTCGAGCCCGATGAAGCGCCCGGTCACGGGCACCACCACGCCGGGCAGGTCGATTTGCGCGTCAAAGACCACGTCGAGCTTGACCTCGGCCACGCCATCCAGCGCGGCCAGGCGCTCGCGCAACTGCACCGGGGCGCGCTTGACGTTGGCAAAGATGTCGGCCAGGCGGTTGTCTCGGTAAAACGCGTCGCGCGAGCCCTTGAGTGACTCGTGCACCGAGAACATCCCCACAAAGCCGGCCACGCCAATTGCCACCACCAACGCAATGGTGACCACCTGGGCGCGCAGCCGCGTGAGGTCGCGCCAGAGCTTGATGTGAATGGCTTTCATGCTGGCTCACCAATTCAGGCTGGCCGCCGCCACCTTGTTTGTGTTGACGCGGGTCTCGACAATGCGGCCATCAGCCAGGCGCAGCAACCGGTCGGCCATGCCGGCAATCGGGGCGTTGTGGGTGATGACGATGGTGGTGGTGCCGAGTTCGCGGTTCACGTGCTCGATGGCCTGTAACACCATGATACCGGTGGCGCAGTCGAGCGCGCCGGTGGGTTCGTCGCAGAGCAGGACCTCGGGCTGCTTGGAAATGGCCCGCGCAATCGCCACGCGCTGCTGCTCGCCGCCCGAGAGCTGCGACACAAAGTGGTTCATGCGCTCACCCAAGCCCACCAGCGCCAGCGCGTCCTCGGGTTTCATCGGATCCTCGGCGAGGTCGGTGACCAGTGCCACGTTTTCACGCGCCGTCAGGCTAGGGATCAGGTTGTAGAACTGGAACACAAAGCCCACATGCTCGCGCCGGTAACTCGTCAGCTCGGCATCGTCGGCGCCAATGAGCTCATGGGTGTGCCCGGCATAGTTCCAGCGCGCCGAGCCGCTGGTGGCCGAGTCCAGGCCGCCCAGAATGTTGAGCAGGGTCGACTTGCCGCTGCCCGAGGCGCCCAGCAGCACCACAAATTCACCGCGCACGATGTCCAGGTCAACGCCGCGCAGGGCGTGCACCGCGGTGTCGCCCGCGCCATAGACCTTGGTCAGGCCACGGGCCATGAAAACCAGTTGGGGGTTAGCAGCGGGGGTGTCCATGATGGGGTGCGCAGAGCGGGATATAAGCATACGCCAAACGATTCACCTGCAACACCGCTGCCGCCAGAGAAAGTGGTGTGACCGACGCCTTCAGCACAGCTTGTTGCGAAAAATCAATGACCCATCTCCAAGGGGTCATGAAAACCGTCGTCCGGATGAAGCGCAGCGCAATCCGGGAATGCAAAACCATCCGGATTGGCATCCAGGCTACGGGGCGGAGAGCGAATCCGCGATATGGGCTCGCTCGACCAGGCGGTCGTCGCCCAGCACAATCAGGGAGAACAGCAGTTCGTCCAGGCTGTCTGCCAACGCCGTCTTGCGCGCCAGCAACGGAGTGGCTTGCGGGTTCAGCACCACAAAGTCGGCCTCGCAGCCGGGTTGCAGGTTGCCCACCACGCCCGTCAGACCCAGCGCCTGCGCGGCGCCGGCGGTGTGTTGCCACCACAGGTGCTGGGGGCTCAGGCTCAGGCCCGGTTTTGTCTGCCCTTCCCGGCCCACATAGTAGGCCGCGAGCATGGTGTGAAACGGACTGAAACTGGTGCCACCACCGACGTCGCTGGCCAGACCGTACTGAAAACCAACGCGGTCGGCCCCGCCATAGTCAAAAAAACCGCTGCCGAGAAACAAGTTGCTGCTCGGGCAAACCGCAGCGGCCGCACCGGTGTCCCGCATCAAAGTCCGGTCGTCGTCGTCAAAATGGATGCAGTGGGCGTAGATGGCGCGCGGGCGCATCAGGCCGAAGTCAGCGTAGGTGGCCAGGTAGCTGCGCGAAACCGGAAACAGGGCGCGCGCCCAGGCGATTTCCGCCTTGTTCTCGGCCACATGCGACTGAATCCAGACATCCGGGTAACGCGCGGCCAGTTCTCCCGCGCCGCGCAACTGGGCCTCGGTACAACTTGGCGCAAAGCGCGGTGTAATGGCATAACCCAGACGGCCGACGCCGTGCCATTGTTGAATCAGGGCCTCGGTGTCGCGCAGGCTTTGTTCGGTGACGTCCACCCCGCCATGGGCGGCAGGCTGGTTCAGCACGTCGGCCGGGGCATGGCGGTCCATCAGGCACAGGCCGGTAATGAGGCGCATGCGGTATTTTTGCGCCTCGGTAAAAAAGGCCTGCACCGATGCCGGATGCGAGGTGGCAAAGGTCAGCGCGGTGGTAACCCCCTGACGCAGCAATTCGGCGATGAAGAACTGCGCCGACTCGGTGGCGTAGCCGGGTGAGGCAAAGTGCCTTTCTTCGGGAAAGGTGTAGTTTTCCAGCCAGGGCAGCAAGCCCTCGGCCGGCGAGCCGATCACATTGGTTTGCGGGTAATGGCTGTGCAGGTCGACGAACCCCGGGGCGATGAGGCGCCCCGGCCAGTGCGTCACGGTCAAATCAGGAAAACGTGCGCGCAATGCGTGCCAGGGTCCGACCGCCTGCACCACTTCCCTGCCCTTGGCATTGGGGCCAACCACCAACAGGCCGTCGGGTTCGTAGATGGCGGACTGGCCCGGATCGCGGTCGGTGGCAAAACGAAGGATGGCGGCGCGGTAGGCTTGCATAAGCGCTAGAGCTTACCCAAAATTCAAAAATGAGTGACTGCTGCGACAATCCGCGCATGAAAAATACCCTGCAAATCCCGCTTTTGACGCTCTGGCGGCCCATTTTGGCCATGCTGATCGTGATTGTTGCGTCCAATTACCTGGTGCAATTTCCCATCAACGATTGGTTGACCTGGGGTGCTTTCACCTTCCCCGTGGCGTTTTTGGTGACCGACCTGACCAACCGTGCCGTAGGCGCCAGCGCTGCGCGCCGCGTGGCCTGGACCGGCTTCGCCATTGCCGTGCTGGTGTCTTTGGCACTGGCGCCCTGGCGCATTGCGGTGGCCTCGGGCATTGCGTTCATCGTGGGCCAACTGCTTGATATTGTGGCGTTCAACAAGCTGCGCACCCTGTCCTGGTGGAAAGCACCGCTGATTGGCTCGGTGGTGGCTTCGGTGGTCGACACCGCCATCTTCTTTTACCTGGCTTTTGCCGGCTCCGACATGGACTGGCTGATGCTGGCCACGGGCGACCTGGGCATCAAGTGGCTGATGGCCGCCGTGCTGCTGGCACCCTACCGCCTCATGTTGCCGCGCCTGCAACTGTGGGTGCCGGTGCACTGAACCACCTACTCAAACGTCTCAAACACCTCGGCCAGGCGGTCTTGAAACACCCGCTTGGCAGATGCGTCAATGAAGCTGGCGGCAAAACTGTTGTGTGCCAGCTGGTAAGCCTGCTGGGCCTTGAGCCCCAGCGCGGCAAAGGTCTGGGTGAAGTTCTCATTGATGTAACCACCAAAGTAGGCCGGGTCGTCCGAGTTGACCGTGGCCACCAGCCCGGCTTCCAGCATGCGGCCCAGATTGTGTTGGGCCAGCGTCGGGAATACCTTTAATTTCAGATTCGACAGCGGACACACCGTGAGCGGAATGTGGTCGTGGACCAGCCGGGCCACCAGCGCCGGATCGCGCAGGGCCTGCACGCCGTGGTCGATGCGCTCCGCCTTGAGCACATCCAGCGCGCTCCAGATATAGGCCGGCGGACCTTCCTCACCCGCGTGCGCCACCAGCCGGAAGCCCAGTACACGCGCCCGGGCGAAAACACGGGCAAACTTTTCGGGCGGATGGCCCTGCTCGCTGGATGCCAGGCCCACACCGACCAGCTTGTCGCGCAACGGCAGCGCCTGCTCCAGCGCCTCAAAGGCCTCGGCTTCCGACAAATGGCGCAAGAAACACAGGATCAATGCGGCGCTGATGCCCAGCTGGGTTTGGGCGTCAACACAGGCCCGATGCAGGCCGTTGATGACCAGCTCGGCATTCAGGCCATGGCCGGTATGCGTTTGGGTGTCGAAAAAAATCTCGGCGTGCAGCACATGGTCTGCCGCAGCGCGCTGCAGGTAAGCCCAGGCCATGTCATAAAAGTCCTGCTCGGTGCGCAACACCAAAGTGCCGGCATGGTAGACGTCCAGAAATTCCTGCAGGTTGTTGAACACATAGGCCCGACGCAGCGCTGCCACGTCCGCGTAGGGCACGGTCATGCCGTTGCGCGCCGCCAGGGCGAACATCAGCTCGGGCTCCAGCGAGCCCTCGATGTGCATGTGCAGCTCGGCCTTGGGCATGCGCCTGAGCAACTCGGGCAGGCGTTCTAACGGGACGGGTTTGACTGGTCGCATGATGATTTCATTGCTGGGTTTGACAGCACTATTGGAGCAGAACTTGCATTGCTCTTTTGCGATTTCAAGGTAACACTCGTGATGGCACGTTTTCCGTCCGCAACGGTAGCCCCGGCAGGCGGACCACCGCTGTGGGTGGACTGTGATGCGCCGATAGGCGAGGCCGCGCGAATCGAGGGTTCTTACGCGGATCGAGGGCTGCTCCAAGGTGCGATACTTGGTCTCATGTGGTTGAATTTCCTGTCCGTATCCGTCAGCCGCAAAACATTACGCTAAGGAGAGCAAAATGGAATACAGAACACTGGGGCGCTCTGGCTTGAAGATATCGGCGTTGAGCATGGGCACCTTTTCATTCGGCGGCAAAGGCGACTTCGCCATGGTCGCCAAGCAGGGGGTGGACGAAGCCCGCCGGCTTGTCGACACCTGCATCGACGGCGGCATCAACGTCTTCGACACCTCGAACATGTATTCCGCCGGCCGCTCGGAAGAAATACTCGGTGAAGTGCTGGAAGGTCGACGTGACAAGGTGCTGATTTCCTCCAAGGCGCGCATGCGAATCGGCGACGGGCCGAATGATGAAGGCGTGTCACGCTATCACCTGATCCGCGAGTGCGAGCGTAGCCTGAAGCGGCTGCGCACCGATCATATCGACATCTATTTCATGCATGAATGGGATGGCCTGACGCCGCTGGAAGAGATGCTTTCGGCGCTGGATACGCTCGTGGCGCAGGGCAAGATCCGCTATATCGGTTGCTCGAATTACTCCGGCTGGCACATCATGAAGGCGCTGGGCGTATCGGATCTCAGGCAATA
>JBASJO010000551.1:0-1825 GCA_049655365.1 Rhodoferax sp.
GTGCCGAGCAGGGCACAGCTGATTCAAGCGAGCAGCCCGCCATGACCCATTTGCAATGCCAGCAGGCGGTGCAAATCGGTATCGAGCTGGTCAAAACCCTGCCGGGCAACGCGCTGCTGCTTGGCGAAATGGGCATTGGCAACACCTCGGCGGCGTCGTTGCTGTTGGCGCGCCTGGCCGGGCTGGACATTGAAGTTTGTACTGGTGCGGGCACCGGCCTGGACGCGGGCGCGGTGCAACGCAAAACCATGATCCTGCGCGAGGTGCTGGCGCGCCACCCGCAGGCCACCGCGCCGCTGGATGCACTGGCCGCCTTCGGTGGTTTCGAGATCGCCACCATGGTCGGTGCCGTGCTGGAGGCCGCCCATGAGCGCCGCGTGATCGTGGTCGATGGCTTTATCGCCAGCAGCGCGGTGCTGGTGGCGCATGCGCTGCAGCCGCTGGTGTTGCAACGTTGTGTGTTTGCCCACCGCTCGGGAGAGCGCGGCCATGAGTTCATGCTGCAACATCTGGGTGTGCAGGCTTTGCTGGATTTGGGCTTGCGGCTGGGTGAGGGCTCGGGCTCAGCCTTGGCCTGGCCACTGTTGCAGGCTGCCTGCGCCATGCTGCGTGAAATGGCCAGTTTCGAGTCTGCCGGGGTGTCAGAAAAAACGGCGACTGAGACTCAGGGCTGCTGAATTTCCAGCATGATCTCGTTGCGCCGGAACATGGGCAGCGTCCAGGGCGGGTCGTACCTTGCCAGTTGCGGGCTGCCGACGGTTTGGATGTTTTGGCCTGCCAGCCAAGCCACCAGCTCGTTGGTTTTCTTTTGGATTTTGGCTTCGGTGTTGAAGCCCGAATAACTCAGCACGGCCCAGGTCTTGGCGGGCACCTTGCGCAGGCGCACCGCTGGGTTGTTGGGTTGCGGCAAAGTGGCCAGCGTGTATTGGCTGGGCATCACAAAATGCATGCGCCATTGGGTGGCACCCTTCATGGCCGGCAAACCGTCCACCGCCGGGCTGGCCAACGGTTCCATGGCCACCGGTGCCGTCATGGCGATTTTTTGTGACGCGGGGGCCAGCGGTTCCATGGTGACGGGCGCGGTCATGGCAATTTTTTCGGAAGCTGTGTCTGCGTTGGGCGTTTTGGCTTGGTTGTTGCCAAAAATGTAGTCGGCAATCGCCCTGAAGCCCTTGCCGGAAGCTGCATCCATGTCGCCTTCAACGGTTGTCTCGGCGATCACGAACGCCGGGTAGCGGCGCAGCTCAATGTGCCCGTGCTGGGACAAGACTTCAAATTTGGGTTCTTCGGTTGCCATGGCGCCAGCTCCGGGCAGCGTCAGCGCCACCAAAACAATGAAACGGTGTGCAGTTTTCAATCGGCGTCGGCGGCAGGCGCCCCTTGGTCATGGTCTGTCGATGCTGCGTCGGGTTTGCCGCCTTCAGAAGACGGGCGGCACATTTGTTCGCCGTCCCATTGCTGGCCGCACCAGCAGCGCCCTTGGGCATCAATCAGGCAAGTGCCAGTGCCGCAGCAGCGTGTGTCGTCGGTCATGGGCTTGTCTCCAAGAAGTTTAAATTGAAGGGCTTGTGGGTCAGACCACTCGCGCAGCGACGTGCTCTGACCCCAACTAAACAGGAAAATGCTAACAGCTTGAGCCTACCGCAGCCTGGCCATCGGTTTGGCGGGCCTTGGCGCGTAAGGCTA
This sequence comes from Rhodoferax sp., assembly GCA_049655365.1. Classification (GTDB taxonomy): domain Bacteria; phylum Pseudomonadota; class Gammaproteobacteria; order Burkholderiales; family Burkholderiaceae_C; genus Rhodoferax. The sequence goes on from JBASJO010000551.1 coordinate 1,687, forward strand.
TTGGCGCCCAAAAAGCTGATAGCCTTGAGCACCTTTTTGGCGCCGTCTGGCGTCCCTTTTTTGGCTAAACGCATGCCCTCATTCTTGCTTCAATTCGTTCGCCACTATTTGTTGAGCCTGCAGTTTTTCACCCGCATTC
>JBASJO010000552.1:0-13802 GCA_049655365.1 Rhodoferax sp.
AGCGTGCCCACCAGCCGGCGCGCGTCCTCCTCGGCTTGGCGTAGCAGCCGTTCCAGTTCGTCGTCGCTCAGGTCGGTGAGCTCACGGTAGCGCTGCAGTTCCAGGTGGCGTGTCAGCAGGTCCTTGAGGTCATCGGGGGCCTGAATGTTGAGCTCAAAAGCGGCCCTGCCTTGTGGGGCGATGATGCCATTCGGCGTCGCCTCTTCGGCCGTAGCCCAGGGCACGGCCAAAAGCAGCAACGCGGCCAGTAAAAATGTTTTCATTTGCTCAGCAGCCGCATGGTGTCTTCCAGGCCCTTGAGGGTGAGCGGGAACATGCGCTGGCTCATGAGTTGCTGCACCAGGCTGATGCTCTGGCGGTATTGCCAGACGCCTTGCGGTTCGGGGTTGATCCAGGCAAAGCGCGGGAACGCGCTGGTGAGGCGCCCCAGCCACTCGACACCAGGCTCTTCGTTGTTGTATTCGACACTGCCGCCGGGCTGCAAAATCTCGTAGGGGCTCATGGTGGCGTCGCCAATGAAAATCAGCTTGTAGTCCTTGTTGTACTTGCGGATGATGTCCCAGGTGGCGAATTTTTCGGCATAACGGCGCCGGTTGTTTTTCCACATGAAGTCGTAGACGCAATTGTGAAAATAATAAAACTCGAGGTGCTTGAACTCCGACTTGGCCGCGGAAAACATCTCTTCGACCCGGGTAATGTGCTCGTCCATGGTACCGCCCACGTCCATCAGCAGCAGCACCTTGACGTTGTTGTGGCGCTCCGGCACCATTTTGATGTCGAGGTAGCCGGCATTGGCCGCGGTGGCGCGGATGGTGTCGGGCAAGTCGAGCTCTTCCACGTGGCCTTCGCGCGCGAACTTGCGCAGCCGGCGCAACGCCACCTTGATGTTGCGTGTGCCCAGCTCTTGTGTATCGTCATAATCCTTGTAGGCGCGCTGTTCCCACACCTTGACGGCACTTTTGTTTTTGCCAGGGCCGCCAATGCGGATACCTTGCGGGTTGTAACCACCATGGCCAAACGGGCTGGTGCCGCCGGTGCCGATCCACTTGGAGCCGCCCTCATGGCGCTCTTTTTGCTCTTCCAGGCGCTTCCTCAAGGTTTTCATGAGCTCGTCCCAGCCCATCGTTTCGATGGCAGCCTTTTCTTCGGGGCTCAGGTATTTTTCCAGGCTTTGGCGCAGCCAGTCCAGCGGAATGTCCTGGGTGAAATCAGTCACCAGCTCGATCCCTTTGAAGTAGGCCGCGAAGGCGCGGTCGAACTTGTCGTAATGCTTTTCGTCCTTCACCAGCGTGGCGCGGCTCAGGTAATAAAAATCGTCAATTTTGTAGCCACTGGGTTCGACAGATTCGTCGTCAGATGGCGCTGTTTTGGGGCCCACCACGCCAAGCTTCAAGGCTTCGAGCAGGGTCAGGAACTCCTTGATCGAAACCGGCAGTTTGGCGGCGCGCAGGGTGTAAAAAAAGTCGATCAGCATGGGGAGTCAGGGCCGTGGCCTGTCCAGCAGGTACTGCAACTGCGCCCGGGCCTCGGGCCATTCACCGCTGCGCATGCTGTACATCACGGTGTCGCGGATGGTGCCATCGCGGCGCAGGGCATGGCCGCGCAGCACGCCGTCCTTGCGCCCACCCAGACGCTCGATGGCCGCCTGCGAGGCAAAGTTGAAGTTGTCGGTGCGCCAGCCGACCACGTGGCAGCCGAGCACTTCGAACGCGTGCGTCATCATGAGCAGTTTGCAGGTGCTGTTGACATGGCTGCGCTGCACGCTCCTGGCATACCAGGTGTAGCCGATCTCAACCCGTCTGACGGCGGGCAGGATGTCGTGAAAACTGCTGCTGCCCAGCACTTTGCCGGTGGCAGTCTCTGTGACGGCAAAGGCAAAGCGGTTGCCGGCCTCACGCATGGCGAGCGCGTCTTCGATGTACTTGCGCGTGTTCTCGGGTTCCGGCACCGAGGTGACGCGAATGTTCCAGAGATCCCCATCGGCTGCGGCTCGGCGCAGACCGTCTTCGTGTGCCAGCGTTAACGGGGTCAGCGTGATGCCGTTTTCCTCAAGGGTGACTGGTTCGACAAATGCCATCAGTTGCTCCAAAATTCACAGACCAAAAACCCGCACACCGTGGTCAATAAAACCCGCGGGGCGGGCCCTCTGGGCAACTTCCTCATACTGGGGTACCAGAAATCGTCAGTTTCCCAGAGGGCCAACCCCGCTGGACATCCTGCTCAAGCCAGCCTTGTGCCTCAAACAACATCGCTGCAGGCATCAGCGGTTGCGGCTCTGCATGAACACCAGCTTTTCAAACAGGCTCACGTCCTGTTCGTTCTTCAGCAGCGCCCCCACCAGCGGCGGCACCGCCACCTTGTCGTCCTGAGTTTTCAGGGCAGACAAGGGAATGTCCTGCGCCAGCAGCAGTTTGAGCCAGTCGAGCAACTCGCTGGTGGATGGCTTCTTTTTCAGGCCAGGCAAGTTGCGCACATCAAAAAACGTTTTCATGGCGGCACTCAGCAGCTCGGCCTTGAGGCCGGGAAAGTGCACGTCCACGATCTGTTTCATGGTGGTGGCGTCGGGGAACTTGATGTAATGGAAAAAGCAGCGCCGCAGAAAGGCGTCGGGCAGCTCTTTTTCGTTGTTGGAGGTGATGAAGACCAGCGGCCGGTGCTTGGCCCGGACCAGTTCCCGTGTTTCATAGCAGTAGAACTCCATGCGATCGATTTCGCGCAGCAGGTCGTTGGGAAACTCGATGTCGGCCTTGTCGATCTCGTCAATCAGCAGCGCCACCGGCTGCTCGGCGGTAAAGGCTTGCCACAGCACACCCTTGACGATGTAGTTGTGGATGTTCCTGACCCGCTCACCCCCATCCACGTCGGCCAGTTGCGAGTCACGCAGGCGGCTCACCGCGTCGTACTCGTACAAGCCCTGCTGCGCCTTGGTGGTCGACTTGATGTGCCACTGCAGCAGCGGCAAATTGAGCGCCGTGGCCACTTCTTCGGCCAGCATGGTTTTGCCGGTGCCGGGCTCGCCCTTGACCAGCAACGGGCGTTGCAGGGTGATGGCGGCGTTGACCGACAGCATCAGGTCCTCGGTGGCGATGTAGCTTTGGGTGCCTTGGAATTTCATGGTGTTTGGGTGGAATTGGGTGGCTGAACGGGCTTGGCAGGTGCCAAATGATGGTGTTTCAGGGAGAAATACCGGGTTTACGCCATATCTCGGTGCTTACCTGGCTTTCTATAATTCGTTTGATATTTATCAATTCAACAAATGCCTCTTACGGATTTTCTTAGCAAATGAAAAAATTTCTGTTGACAGCATCGGCCCTGGTTTTAAGCTGCGCGGGTACCTTGAGCGCGAACGCCCAGGACATCAAGGGCGACGCGACAGCGGGTGCTCAAAAAAACGCACTGTGTGTCGGCTGCCATGGCATTCAAGGCTACCACATCGGATTTCCCGAGGTGCACAAGGTCCCCAAAATTTCAGGTCAGGGCGCAGGCTACATTCGCGCCGCGCTGAACGCCTACAAGAGCGGGGAACGCAAGCATCCGTCCATGCGCACCCTTGCTGCCAGCCTGAACGACCAGGACATCGCCGACTTGGCCGCTTACTACGAGTCCAGCGGCAGTGGTGTCAATGTGCCGACCACCGCGGCTGAAGGTTCTGTCAAGGCGGCTGAATTAATGGCCAAGGGCGGCTGCACCTCCTGCCATGGCGCCAACCTGAGCAAGCCGATTGACCCGTCCTACCCCAAAATTGCCGGTCAGCATGCTGACTACCTGTACGTGGCCCTGCGCTCCTACAAGATCAACGAGAAACCCATGATCGGCCGCAGTCACCCGGTCATGGCCGGTATTGCCAAGCAGTTCTCTGACAAGGAGATGAAGGTACTGGCTGACTACGTGGCCGGCCTGCCCAGCGAAATCCAGACGCTGCAGCGCAGCCGCGTCAAGTAAACCAGACCGTTCCGCCCGGGCTTCAGTCCCGGGTGGCGTGGCGCTGCACACAAGCCACGTAAGCGTTGCCATCGGGCGCCTGGCCGTTGCGCTGGCTGTCCCAGATCATTTGCCCCAGGCACTCCATGGCAGCATGGTGCGCGTCGTGCAGCGAGTCACGTCGGTGCGTCAGCAATTCGACGGCTTGCCGGATGCCGCGCGGCTGGTCAATGCTGCACTGCTCGGTGATGGACAAGTGCATCGACAAGTGCAAAAAACAATCGCTGGGCTTGTCTTCGGGCTGCTCCAGGGCAGCCATCGCCAACGCGACGCTGGCCAGTTCGGCGTGGTACTCGGGGTGCTCGTCAATCCACAGGCTGGCGATGGTCTCGATCGCCTCCATGGCCTGACCCGATTGGGCCTTGGCATAGACAGCACAAAAAAATCGGCGAACGTCGGCTTTGGATGGGTTGAACATGATGGCTGTCGTGGTCAGGGAATAAGACAAGCCGGATTGTCGCGCCAACCCAGGGACTGGCCGGGGCGACCCTAAGTTTGACCTAAGTTTTCCCTAAGCCTGGGCTAAGTCTGCCCCGCTACAGTCACGGTCAGTTGGCTTCAGGTCAACACGATAAAGAAATTAACCGTTGTAACTTTAGGATTCACCATGAAATCAAGCATCACTGCTCTCTGCCTCGCTGCCGGTCTGTTCGCCACGGGCCTGACCTTTGCCGCAGCGCCTGCTGCCTCAGCAGCCGCACCGGCAACGCCCGCCGTCAAGGCCACCCCCGCGACACCTGCAACGGCTGCAACGCCCGCCGTCAAGGCAACACCTGCAACTCCTGCCGTCGCAGCGACCCCTGCAGCACCCGCAGCCAAGACAAGCGCAGTGACCACACCTGCCAAGAAGGAAGTCAAAAAGCACGCTGACAAGAAGCCAGCCAAAAAAGCTTCTGCTGCCAAGTAATCCCTGAACGGGGCCGGAGCAGGCTCCTGTCAAGGAAAAGGGCTGCGCAATGGGCGTGGCCCTTTTTGCATTGGGGCCGTGATAAGCTGACCGGCATTTCAGAAACAGGTGTTGACGATGCGTGTGTTGCTGGTGGAAGACGATCCCCTGATCGGCGAAGCTGTCCGTGTGGGACTTGCCCGATTGGGCATGACCGTCGATTGGGTGCGTGACGGTGAACTCGGCTTGCAATGTGCCCGCACCGAACCCTTTGACGCCATGGTGCTCGATCTCGGCCTGCCCAAGCGCGATGGCATGCAGGTGCTGCGGGATTTGCGTGCAGAGGCTTACAAACAGCCGATTTTGGTGGTGACGGCGCGCGATGCGCTGGCTGACCGCGTGGCGGGCCTGGATGCGGGCGCCGATGATTACCTCCTCAAACCGTTCGAAATGGAAGAGCTTGCGGCACGCCTGCGCTCCACCGTGCGCAGTCGGTCTGGCGGCGCTGATCCGGTGCTGCGCAGCGGCGCCATCGCCTTGCATCCGGATACCAAGATGGTGACCCGCGACGGTGCCGCGGTGGGGCTGTCGGCGCGGGAGTTTGCCTTGCTGGAGTTGCTGATGCGCCGCCCGGGTATCCCGATGTCGCGGGCCCAGCTGGAGGAGCGCCTGCTGGGCTGGGGCGAAGAGGTGGCCAGCAATGCGCTTGAGGTGAATATTTTCAACCTGCGCCGCAAACTGGGTGCGGCGTGCATCCTCAACATTCGCGGTGTGGGCTATTTTGTGGCCAGGGACGACTAGCCATGGTTTCGCTGGAGTCACGTCTCAAGAGCCGCCTGCTGCTGGGCGTGTTGCTGGTCGGTATTGTGCTGGCCATTGCGGTGCGCACCCAGGTCAACCGGCAGCAACGCGAATTGCTCGACTACCAGCTCGAGCAGGTGGCGCGCGCCATGCTGTTGAGCGATTTGCAGGACCTGCAGGCCTGGGACGACGACCCGGCGCTGCACCTGGACATGCAGATCTGGGACCGCTTTGGCAACCGGCTTTACCGCTCCAGCGCACAGATTGAACTGGGGTCCGACACCAGCCCGGGTTTCTCCGTGTTGCCCAGCGGTCCGCAGGCGGATGCGGTAACTCTCAGGGTGTTCACGCTGAGGGGCGACGAGCGCACCATCCAGGTCATGCATTCGCGGGAGTTGCGCCGCGCACTCACGCGCGATGCCGAGCTTCAGGTGCTGGTGCCCACGCTGATTGCCATGCTTATTGTTGCGGTGCTGGTGGGGACCGCCATCAGAAAGGGGCTCGAACCCATCCGTGAACTCGACGAGGAGCTCAGCCACCGCGATGCCGCCTCGCTCGAACCCATCAGCCTGGCGCATGCGCCCGCCGAACTGGCCCGGGTGGTGCGCACGCTGAACCGCTTGTTGCAGCAGCTCGATGCCAGCATGCAAGCCCACAAGCGTTTTATTGCCAACGCCGCGCACGAGTTGCGCACGCCCATCACGGCCTTGCGTCTGGAGGTGGACAACCTGGCCCACGGGCAGGACCCGGCCCAGGTCAGGGAGGCAGCCAGTCGACTGAAAATGGGTGTGCACCGGGCGCAGCAGCTGTTGCAGCAAATGCTGACGCTGGCGCGCCTGGAAGGCCATATCCACCCGCAAGCCTGGACTGCCGTGGACCTGGATCGCCTGGCGCAGGAGGCCATGATGGATTTGTCGGCGCTAGGCAGTCAGCGCGGAATCGAGTTTGCTTTCGAGTCCAGCGGTTCGACTGTGGTTCAGGGCGATCCCAATGACTTGCGCTTGTTGCTTGACAACCTGCTGGGCAATGCACTGAAGTTTTCACCAGAGAATGCCTCGGTGGATCTGAGCATTCATCAGCATCAAGACGCGGTCGTCCTGCTGTTGCGTGACCGTGGTCCGGGTATTGCCCAGGCCTTGCGCGAGCGGGTTTTCTTGCCATTCGTGCGGACCAACCCGGCCATCGAAGGTTCGGGCCTGGGCTTGGCCATTGCGCAGGAGGTGGTGCTGAACCATGGCGCCAGCCTGCTGCTGGAGGATCCGCCCGAGGGCCCCGGCTTGCAAGTGCGGCTGAGTTTTCCACTCGCCCACGCGGCGCAGTCAGAGAAACCAACGAACCCGGTCTGAGCCGGCTGAGAGCCGACGCAAGGGCCCGTGACTGGGGCCGGTAGTCGCTCAGTCGACTTGCCAGGCGGGTAATTGCCAGTTGCGCCACATGGCCAAGCCGCGCAAGCCAGCGGTGACCGCGACACAGGCAACCAAGGCCAGCCACCCCGCAGCGCCCAGGGTCCACAAGCCCACGTAAACCCAGCCGCCGGCAAAGGCGCAAACGGCATAGGGCCGGTGGTCGCTGAAGGCGGTCGGGATCTCGTTGCAGACGATGTCGCGCAGCACACCGCCAAAGACCCCGGTGATCAGACCCATCAACACGGCAACCAGCGCCGGCAGGCCACTTTGCAAAGCCTGGTGCACGCCGGTGGCGGTGAACAGGCCCAGCCCCAGCGCATCGGGCCACTCGATGGCCTTGCGCGTCAGCTCAAAATGGTGGCGGCGCATGAACAGCATGGCCAGCGCACACAGGGCCAGCACGCCCCACAGCATCTCTACGTGGCGCACCCAGAAAAACGGCCGCGCATCGAGCAGCAAGTCGCGCAGCGTCCCACCCCCGAAGGCGGCCAAAAAACCCACCACGCACACCCCCACGGCGTCCAGTCGCTTTTGGGCGGCCTCCAAAACCCCCGACAATGCGAACGCCGCCGTGCCAGCCAGTTCAATCAGAAGCCGCAGGGTTTCACCCCACTGTTGAATGTTGTTGATGTTGGCGCTGTTCATTCCCGAATTGTCCCATCATGTTTCTGCCTCAAAGTTTTCCGTTCATCACCGACCCGTTTTTTTATGCCGTCACCGTCCCCGCCGTGCTCCTGCTGGGGGTCAGTAAAAGCGGCTTTGGTGCGGGCTTTGGCTCGCTGGCAGTGCCGATGATGGCGCTGGCCGTCAGCGTGCCGCAGGCTGCAGCCATTCTGATGCCGGTGCTGCTGTTGATGGACGTGCTGGGCATGGCCGCGTTTCGCAAGGACTTTGACCTGAAACTGCTCAAGTTTTTGATCCCGTGTGGCCTGGTCGGCATTGTGGTGGGCGCCTTGCTGTTCAAGCTGCTCGATGCCCGCCTGGTGGCCGGCATCGTCGGCGCCTTCACGCTGCTGTTTCTGGCGCAGCGCCTGCTGTTTCCGCCCAAGGCCGACAGCCCGCCGCCACCGCGCTGGCTGGGTGCCCTGTTGACGGCGGTGTCTGGTTTTACCAGCTTCATTGCACACGCGGGCGGCCCGCCGGTCAACGCCTACATGATCCCGCTGCGGCTTTCGCCGATCCGATTCACCGCGACCATGGCCTTCTTCTTTTTTGTCATCAACCTGTCCAAGTGGCTGCCCTACGCCTGGCTGGGCCTGCTGGACTGGCGCAATTTTGCGACCTCGGTGGTGTTGCTGCCGCTGGCACCCATCGGCGTCTGGGCGGGGGTGAAACTGGCCCGGCGCATCAGCCAGGTGCTGTTTTACCGATTCTTGTACGTTGGAATGTTTCTGACCGGGGTCAAGCTGCTGTTTGACGCGGTGCATCTCTGATCAGTTGGGGTCAGAGCACGTCGCTTCGCGAGTGGTCTGACCCGCAAAGTTTCAAGTTAGTTGGGGTCAGAGCACGTCGCTTCGCGAGTGGTCTGACCCGCAATGTTAGACGTCCAGGTTGTCGATCAGCCGGGTGCTGCCGATGCGGGCTGCGCCCAGCACCACCAGGCCGTGCTGGTTTGCCAAAGCCGCTATTTCGGCCTCGCCGGGCACCTGCAAGTCAGCGCTGCGCCGCACCGCCAGATAGTCGGGCTGCCAGCCGTGCGCCGACAGGCTGTCCATGGCTTCCTGCTCCAGGGCCAGGAGGTCGGTGCGGCCAGCGCGCAGCGCCTGCGCCATGTTGTTGAGGGTTTTTGACAGGCGCACCGCTTCCAGCCGGTCCGCTGGTTTGAGGTAGTTGTTGCGTGAGGACAGCGCCAGCCCGTCGGCGGCGCGCAGGGTGGTGCCGCCAATGACCTCGATCGGCAGGGCAAACTGACGCACCATGCGTTTGATGACCATGAGTTGCTGGTAATCTTTTTTTCCGAACAGCGCCACCCTGGGCCCGACGCAGGCAAACAGCTTCATCACCACGGTGCAGACACCGACAAAAAACCCCGGCCTGAAATGGCCTTCAAGGATGTTGGCGATCTCCGAGGGCGGTTGGATGGTGAAGCCCTGCGGTTCGGGGTACAGCTCTTTTTCATTGGGCGCAAACACCACGTCGCAACCGGCGGCTTCCAAGGCTTCGCAATCGGCTTCCCAAGTGCGCGGGTAGGTGTCGAAGTCTTCGTGCGGCAAAAACTGCAGGCGGTTGACAAAAATGCTGACCACCACCACATCGCCCAGCGGTTTGGCCTGGCGCACCAGTGCCAGATGGCCGTCGTGCAGGTTGCCCATGGTGGGCACAAAAGCCGGATGTTTGAAGTTGGCCAGGTGCGTGCGCAGCTCGGCGATGGTGCGAATGATTTTCATAAATTCACCAGGCGTGCTGGGCGTTCTCCGGGAAACTGCCGTTTTTCACTGCGGCCACATAGGCCTCCATGGCTTCCTTGATGCCGTGCTGGCCTTGCACACCCGGCAGGTCGGCCATGAAATTGCGGACAAACCTGGGCATCTTGCCCAGGTTCAGGCCCAGCATGTCGTGCAGCACCAGCACCTGCCCCGAGGTGCCGTTACCGGCACCAATGCCGATGGTGGGGCAGTGCGTCAGCTCGGTGGTGAGTTCGCTTGATAGTGCCGCCGGCACCATTTCGAGCACCAGCAGGGAGGCGCCCGCATCCTGCAGTTCGTGCGCGTGGCGTTTCAGGATGGCGGCAGATTCCACCGTTTTGCCCTGCACCCGGTAACCGCCCAGAGCATGCACGGTTTGCGGCGTCAGGCCCAGATGGGCGCAGACCGGAATGCCGCGCTCCACCAGGAAACGCACGGTGTCTGCCGTCCAGCCGCCACCCTCGAGCTTGACCATGTGGGCGCCGGCCTGCATCAGCACGGCGGCGCTGCGCAGCGCCTGCTCCTTGGACTCCAGATAAGTCCCAAAGGGCAGGTCGCCAATGATCCAGGCGGTGCCTTGCACCCGGCGCACGCCGCGCGTGACGCTTTCAACGTGGTAGCGCATGGTTTCCAGCGACACGCCCACGGTGCTGCTCAAGCCCTGGCATACCATGCCGAGCGAGTCACCGACCAGAATGCACTCGACGCCGGCAGCGTCGGCGACGGCGGCAAAGGTGGCGTCGTAGGCGGTGAGCATGGTGATCTTTTCACCGCGCGCGTGCATTTCCAGCAGCCGTGGCAAGCTGACCGGTTTGCGCAGGGCCGGGTTGCTGGCGGGCGGCAGGGTGCCGTAAGGTGAGGCGTTTTGTGTGGCAGGCTGGCTCATTTGGAGACCCCCAAAAAAGGTGGCGCGAGTCTAACGCAGACCCGCGCGGTTCACTATCAGGCTTGCGGGCTCAGGGTGGTGGGCAGGGCTTGTTCCAGCATTTGCGGATAGTCGCGGCTGAAGTGCAGGCCACGGCTCTCGTGGCGGGCCTGGGCGCTGCGCACGATCAAATCGGCCACCTGCACCAGGTTGCGCAGTTCCAGCAGGTCGCGGGTGACGTGAAAGTTGGAATAAAACTCGTGGATTTCGGACTGCAGCAGGTTAATGCGGTGGGCGGCACGATCCAGCCTTTTGTTGGTGCGCACGATACCCACGTAGTCCCACATGAAGCGGCGCAACTCGTCCCAGTTGTGCGAGATCACCACCATTTCGTCAGGGTCACTGACCTGACTCTCGTCCCAGGTTGGCAGGCTGACCGTGGGCTTGCGCGTGCAGCGTTCGATGTCCTGCGCCGCCGCCTGGGCAAACACCATGCATTCCACCAGCGAGTTGCTGGCCAGCCGGTTGGCCCCGTGCAGGCCGCTGCAGGCGGTTTCGCCAATGGCATACAAGCCTTCGATGTCGGTGCGACCCTCCAGGTCGGCCAGCACGCCGCCGCAGGTGTAGTGGGCGGCCGGCACCACCGGAATGGGTTGTTTGGAGATGTCGATGCCGAGCTCCAGGCAGCGCGCGTAAATGTTGGGGAAGTGCTCCTGCAGGAAGCTCAGGGGCTGGTGCGAGATATCCAGATAAACACAATCGAAACCGCCTTTTTTCATTTCGAAGTCGATGGCACGCGCCACCACATCGCGCGGGGCCAGCTCCAGCCTTGGGTCGTGCGCCGGCATGAAGCGGGTGCCATCGGGCAGCAGCAGGCGGCCACCCTCGCCGCGCACCGCTTCACTGATCAGGAAGGACTTGGCGTGCGGGTGGTACAGGCAGGTCGGGTGAAACTGGATGAACTCCATGTTCTGCACCCTGCAACCGGCACGCCAGGCCGCGGCAATGCCGTCGCCGGTGGCCGTGTCGGGGTTGGTGGTGAACAGGTAGACCTTGCCGGCACCACCGGTGGCCAGAATGGTTTGTGGTGCCTCGAAAGTGAGCACCTGGTCGGTGGCCTCGTCGAGTGCGTACAGTCCCAGGCAGCGTTTTCCAGGCAGGCCCAACTTGTCGGTCGTGATCAGGTCGACCAGCGTGTGCTGCTCGAACAGCGTGATGTTGGGCGTCTTGTGCACCTGCTCGATCAGCGTGCGCTGCACCGCGGCGCCGGTGGCGTCGGTCACGTGCACGATGCGCCGGGCGCTGTGGCCGCCTTCGCGGGTTAGATGCAGCTGGCCGTCTTCCTCGGAAAACGGCACGCCCAGGGTTTGCAGCCAGGCGATGGCCTTGGGTGCATTTTCCACCACGCGGCGCGTGGCATCCAGGTCGCACAGACCGGCGCCGGCCACCAGCGTGTCGGCAATGTGGGCGTCAAAACTGTCGTCCTTGCTCCACACCGCCGCAATACCGCCCTGGGCCCACCCTGTGGAGCCCTCGGACACGGCGCGTTTGGTGATCACGGCCACGCGTTTGTTGGGAGCCAGCAGCAGGGCCGAGCTCAAGCCGGCCAGGCCACTGCCGACAATCAGGACATCAAAGTGAAGCGTGGCAGGAGGCAAAATGGTTTCGCGAGAAGGCATGAGGAATCCCGGTGGGGTTTAAGAGGGGGTGTAGGCCAGCCGCACATAAATGGGTGCAAAGGCTTCGGCCTGGGTGATGTCGATCAAGGTTTCCTTGGCCAGTTCGAGCATTGCAATGAACGTGACCACCAGCACTGGAACACCTTTTTCCGGATTGAACAAAGTTTCAAATTCGACAAAACGCCGGCCTTGCAATTTTTTCAGCACCATGCTCATGTGCTCGCGCACCGAGAGTTCTTCGCGCGTGATGCGGTGGTGCTGCACCAGCGTGGCGCGTTTCAAAATGGCCTGCCAGGCCTCCTGCAGGTCGCTCAAGGCCACGTCAGGAAAGCGCGCTGTCTGGGATTGTTCGATGGTGACCTGGGCGCGCAGAAAATCGCGACCCAACTGGGGCAGGGCGTTGAGCCGCGCTGCCGCCAGTTTCATCTGCTCGTACTCCAGCAGGCGGCGCACCAGCTCGGCGCGCGGGTCTTCGGCGTCTGCGCCGTCGGCGACGTGCCTGGGCGGCAGCAACATGCGCGACTTGATCTCGATGAGCATGGCGGCCATCAGCAGGTATTCGGCGGCCAGCTCCAGGTTGCGATGCCGAATTTCGTCCACATAGCTCAGGTACTGACGCGTCAGGCCCGCCATGGGAATGTCCAGAATGTTGAAGTTTTGCTTGCGAATCAGGTACAGCAGCAAGTCCAGCGGGCCTTCGAAAGCCTCAAGAAAGACTTCCAGCGCGTCGGGCGGGATGTACAAGTCCTGCGGCATGGCAAACAGTGGCTCGCCATAGAGCCGCGCCACGGCCACCTGATCCACCACCATGGGCACCTCGGCCAATGCCAAGCTGTCGCCAGCAATCAGCTCGGCTGTATCAACCATGGAGACCTTGAAATGCTATTTGAGAGATAGCTGCCTGCCCTTGTTGAAAGGGCTGCGGGCAATAGCCTACGGCTTGCCTTCGGTCAGGTAGACATAGGGTTTCTGCGCGACCTGCGCGGCACGGTACTCTGACCAAGCTTCGCGGTTCACCGGTTTGTCCCACAGCAACTCACGGCCTTCGCGCTGGCGTGCCTCGATGCCGGGGTCTTTGGCAACGAGCTCGTCGATGAACTGGGTGGCATCGGATTTATACAGGGGGCGGTAAAAAATGTGCATGGGAATAACCTCTTGCCGGGATTCTAACGGTGCGCGCTGACGCCATCAGCTTAATCAATTTAAGACCGGTGTAATATCCAACCCCATACTTCCACCGACACGCGACCCGGCCCATGACCTCATCACTCCATCCCGCGACCTGGGTCCATCTGGACTGGGTCCTGGTCGTGGTGCTGGCCTGGTTGTTGATCGGGGTGTTCGGCGTGCTGGCGCTGCGGCGCTTCAGGTTGGTGGCCATTGTGCTGTTTCCGCTGGGTGCGCTGTTTTCCCTGCTGCTGCTGGTAGTGGCTTTGAGCGCGGTGTTTGCTGACGCCGAAACCGCCATTTTGCCGCTCGGCCTGCCGCAACTGCCATTTCATTTGCGGCTGGACAGCCTGTCCGCCTTCTTCCTGATGTTGATCGGCGGCGTCTCGGCCGGTGTGTCAGCCTTTGCGGCGGGCTACTTTCGTCAGGGCGAGGGCACACCACCCGGCCTGATCTGTCTGGAGTACCACGTGTTTCTGGCCAGCATTGCCATGGTGGTGCTGGCTGACGACGCCTACGTTTTCATGGTGGCCTGGGAAACCATGGCGTTTTCGTCGTTCTTTCTGGTGCTGGCCAACCACCGCCTGCCTGAAATCCGCAGCGCCGGCTACC
>JBASJO010000553.1:0-2363 GCA_049655365.1 Rhodoferax sp.
GCCTGTGCAATGCCGTTACCCATGGTGCCCGCGCCAATGATGCCAACTGTTGTGATGTCCATCTTGAAAACTCCAGAAAATTTAGACGGCAATGGTAACGGCATGAACCCCCGAAAAGCCTGACACACAAGCGGCCTTGCAGACCGCTGGCTGTGATAATCCGCCCACATCAAAACCCAGGAGACATTCCACATGAATCTCACCGAACAACTGCTGACCGCGCTCAAAAAGCACGGTGCGCGGCAGATTTTTGGCATTCCCGGCGACTTCGCCCTGCCCTATTTCCGCATCATCGAAGAGTCGCAAATTTTGCCGCTCTACACCTTGAGTCACGAGCCCGGCGTGGGTTTTGCCGCCGATGCCGCAGCACGCATCAATGGCAGCCTGGGCGTGGCCGCGGTCACCTACGGCGCGGGTGCCCTGAACATGATCAATTCGGTGGCGGCCGCCTTTGCCGAAAAGTCGCCGCTGGTAGTGCTCTCGGGGGGACCGGGCAAGAACGAGTCACGCTCGGGCCTGCTGCTGCACCACCAGGCCAAGACGCTCGACAGCGAGTTTCAGATTTTCAAGGAAATCACCTGCGACCAAGTGCGCCTGGACGATGCCGAGCGTGCCCCGGCCGACATCGCCCGCGTGCTGGCCAGTTGCCTGCGCCACTCTGAGCCGGTCTACATCGAGATTCCGCGCGACATGGTGGCCGTGCCCTGTGCCGACGTGGTGGCAGAAGCCGCGTTCCAAGTGGACCCGGACGCGCTGGATGCCTGCGTCGATGAAATCCTGGAACGCCTGAAGCAGGCAAAATCTCCGGTCTTGATGGCCGGTGTGGAAGTGCGCCGCTACGGCCTGGAAGACAAGGTCGCCACCCTGTCACGCCGCCTGGGGCTGCCGGTGGTGACCAGTTTCATGGGCCGCGGTCTGCTGGCCGACCAGGACGCCCCTTTGGTTGGCACCTATATGGGTGTGGCCGGCTTCCCTGAAGTGACGCAGCTGGTGGAAAGCTCTGACGGCCTGTTTTTGCTGGGCGAGATCATCTGCGACACCAACTTTGCCGTGTCCGAAACCAAGATCGACATGCGCAAGACCATTCAGGCCTTGAACGGCCAGGTCAACATTGGCTACCACACCTATGCCCATCTGCCGCTGGCTGCGGTGGTCAACCGCATGCTGGAACGTGTGCCCGGGCCCGACAAGGCTTTCAGCGTGACACCGCAAAACTTCCCCACCGGCCTGGCCGAGGACGAGCAAAGTATCACGCCCACCGACATCGCCACGGCCGTCAACGACCTGATGGCCAGGCACGGCAAGATGCCGATGGCCTCCGACATGGGCGACTGCCTGTTCACCGCCATGGAAATCAGCCACACCGCGCTGGTGGCGCCCGGCTATTACGCCACCATGGGTTTCGGCGTGCCCGCAGGCTTAGGGCTGCAAGCCGCCACCGGTGAACGACCCTTGATTTTGGTGGGCGACGGCGCCTTCCAGATGACCGGCTGGGAACTGGGCAACTGCAAACGCTACGGCTGGGACCCGATCGTGCTGCTGTTCAACAACGCCAGCTGGGAAATGCTGCGCACCTTCCAGCCCGAATCGCACTTCAACGACCTCGGCCACTGGGGCTTTGCCGAAATGGCCGCCGGCCTGGGCGGCGACGGCGTGCGCGTGGGCACGCGGGGCGAACTCAAACGCGCGCTGGACAAGGCCATGGCCACGCGCGGCAAGTTTCAGTTGATCGAAGTGACCATTCCCAGCGGCGTGTTGTCCAACACGCTGGCCCGGTTTGTGGCTGGCGTGAAAAGGCTCAACGCGGTCAAATAAGTTTCTGTGGCAACAAGCTCCGGCCCCAGTGGAAAAGTGAAAAACGCCATTTAAAGGATCACCGGCATGCTGCAGTTGCCAACCAGCTTTTCCGCATCGGCCACATTCTGCGTGCTTTCGGCAAACACCACGGCAGCGGCAAGCCCTTAAGCTCCTGCGTAGCGAAAAAGCTGATCGCCCCCCGGCGCGTGGATTTGCGCATTGAACGACACGATGATGCGGTCACGCTCCCCGGCATAGGGCAGCGCCTTGTGCGGAAGAAACGACGGAAACAGCACCAGATCGCCATCCTGCGGCGCCACATCCAGCGTGGCCTGCTGCAACCAGGCGTTGCCCATGTCGATATGCGCACCGCCGAGCAAGGGAAACATCGGGCTGTAAAAACGCGTGGCCCCGTTGAGCGCGCCCCATTGCGGATGCGCCACCCGTTGCGCCCGCGGATCGACCTGCACGTAATACACCCCCGACCAGGAACAGTTGCCATGGGTGTGAACATCGTGAAACGAGGCGCCGTTCTGGATCTGAAACCAGACACCGGTCAACTCCAG
>JBASJO010000554.1:0-2189 GCA_049655365.1 Rhodoferax sp.
GAACCTTGATGTCTACATGGGCCGTGCTTTCATCGGCGACGGTGTGGCCACCATGGTTAGCGGCAGTGCCGGCGGCACCGGGGTCACCACCTACGCCGAAAACATCGGTGTCATGGCCGCCACCAAGATCTATTCGACCGCCATGTTCCTGGTGGCGGCCTTGCTGGCCGTGGTGCTGGGTTTTAGCCCCAAGTTCGGCGCGGTCATTCAGACCATTCCGTTGCCGGTGATGGGTGGTGTCAGCATCGTGGTGTTCGGCCTGATTGCGGTGGCCGGTGCGCGCATCTGGGTCGAGAACAAGGTGGATTTTTCGGACAACAAGAACCTGATCGTGGCTGCCATCACCCTGATTCTGGGCACAGGTGACTTCACCCTCAAGTTCGGTGATTTTGCGCTGGGTGGCATCGGTACCGCCACCTTTGGCGCCATCGTGTTGTATGCGCTGCTGAACCGCCGTTCGTCTTAATTGCGAGTGGTCTGAGCCGCAAGGTATCAAGACAGCGCGGGCAGTTCCAGCACCGCCCGCAATCCCCCCAGGGGTGAGTCGGCCAGCGTCACCTGGCCACCATACAGCCGGGACAGGTCGTCCACGATGGCCAGGCCCAGGCCGGAACCCGGCACCTGCTCGTCGGCGCGCACGCCGCGCTGCAGGACGCGATCATGCTGATCAGCGGCCAGCCCCGGGCCGTCGTCATCCACCGTGATGACCAGGGTGTCGGCCTGGCGCCGGGCCTGGATGTCGACCCGGTGCGCCGCCCACTTGCAGGCGTTGTCGATCAAATTACCCAGCATTTCCTGCAAATCTTGTGCTTCACCGCGAAAGCCCAGCGCGGGCGCAAACGGGCCGGCGTTCAGCGTCAGCTGACGCTCGGCATGGATGTGACGCATGGCGCGCACCAGCCCGTCCACCACCGGTGGCACGGCTGTTTTGGCACCCGGCAGACGCGTGCTGGCAGCCACTTGGGCGCGGCTCAGGTGGTAGTTGACCTGCTGGCGCGCAATGGCCACCTGATCGCTGACCAACTGCGCCAGTTTGGCGGTGGCGGGACTTTGCGCCTGCGCGGCGTCCGCCGCATTGGCCAGCACGCTCAGAGGCGTCTTGAGCGCGTGCGCCAGGTTGCCGGCATGGTTGCGCGCGCGGGCCATCACGTCGGCGTTGTGCGCCAGCACCTTGTTGAAGTCATCAATCAGCGGCGTGATTTCCGTCGGGAACGCGCCTTCGAGCTGTTGCGTCTCGGCTTGGCGCACCTTCGCCAGCGCGCTTTGCAGTGCGCGCAAGGGCGCCAGACCCACCCGCACCTGCACCACGGCAGCCAGCATCAGACCGGCCGCCAGCACCCCCAGCGCCAGCCACAGCAGGCCGTTGAAGCGCGCCACCGGCGCCAGTATCAGCTGCTCGTTGGCGGCGGTCATGAGGCGAAAGCTGCGGGCTTGGCCATCGGGGTTGTCCTCGATGCGCACACTGCGCTCAACCACCCCCAGCATCTGGCCCTGTGGCCCCATGACACGGTGCTGGTGTGTGGCGCCGTCGTTCAGGATGTCTGCGGGGAGTGCCAGCACATGGTCCCAGAGTGAGCGCGAACGCAGCTGACCCACGGCCGCTGGTCGCGCGCTGGCGCTGTCGGTCATTTGATCAATCTGCCAGTAGTAGCCCGAATAGGGCCGGCTCAGACGCGGATCACCGAGCGCCAGCGTGAGCTGCGGGCGGCCCTGCGCATCCAGCGTGAACTGGGCGCTGAGCTGGTCGAGCTGGCTGGTGAGTTCGGCATGAAACTGGTCGCTGACGTGTTGCCTGAACAGGCTGCCCAGACCCCAGCCGGCCACCAGAATCGAGGCCGCAATCCAGAACAAGGTGCCCATCAGCAGGCGTACCCGCAGTGAGCGGCGCAGCCGCAACATCTTCATGCCGGTTCGACCAGGCGGTAACCCAGGCCGCGTACGGTTTCAATCATGCCGCCGGGCAGCTTCTTGCGCAGCCGGGCAATGAAGACTTCCACGGTGTTGGAGTCACGGTCGAAGTCCTGCGCATAGATGTGTTCGACCAGCACGCTGCGCGACACCACCTTGTGGCGGTGATGCATCAGGTAGGCCAACACGCGGTATTCGTGGCTGGTCAGGCTCAGCGCCTGGCCCGCCACCACGGCGCGGCTGTGGCGGGTGTCCAGGCTCAAGGGACCGCACACCAGCTC
>JBASJO010000555.1:0-10661 GCA_049655365.1 Rhodoferax sp.
GCAGAGCGTTCTGCGCAGGTAAAAGGAGGAGCCCGCAGGGCGGGGGACACGCAGCAGAACGCTCTGCCGCCCAGATGGCTCCTAGATCGGGCGTGCCCAGCCAGCTCACCACAGGCTGTTTGCCCCAGCGCTGCAAATGCATGGCCGCTTCCAGGCCGTCGCCGCCGTTGTTGCCGGGGCCGGCCGCCACCCAAATGCGTTGGGCGTGTGGCGCCACAGCCAGCGCCAGCTTGGCCACAGCCAGTCCGGCGCGGGACATCAGGGTGTGCAGGGGCAGGGCTTGTTGCGCTTGTTGTTCAAGTAGCCGTGTCGCTGCCACGTCATACAGCGCTTGGGGTTTGTGAAAATTGACCCGTTGCACGGCGCGACTCCGGGCTTAGAACTCGAAGCAATCGCCTTCGCGGGCCAGGCGATAGGTGGGGTCACCGGGGCGGTGCGGGTGCGCTGCGACAGCCTCGGCAAAAGCCGCTTCCAGCGCGTCGTCGCTGCGCAAGGGTTCATGGTGCGTGCAAAACAGGTTTTTGGCCCCGGCCTTTTTGGCATAGTCAATGCTGGACTGGTAGGTGCCATGGCCCCAGCCTTTCTTGGCCGGGTATTCGGCGGCGGTGTAGGAGGCGTCGGTGATCAGCACGTCGACCCCCTGCATGGCGCGAATCAGGTACTCATTCCGGGCTTCAAGCTCAAGTTGGCATTGCGCATAACCGGCGTCACCGGGTGCGTAAATGTTGTAGGGCGGTTCGTGGTCGCCGGTGAAAAAGAGGGACTTGCCGTTGGCTTCAATCCGGTAGCCAAAGTCAACCACCGGGTGGCTCATCATGAACGGGGTGACGGTGGCGCTGCCAATTTGAATGCTTTGATCGGGTGCCAGCGTGACGTACTCGATGCGCGCTTTCATCTCTTCTTCGCGCACCGGGAAATAGCTGTATTGAAGCTGCACCGCCATGACCTGCTCGATCCCTTTGCCCGACACCGGGTCATAGGCGCCATGCAGCCGCAAGGTGTTGCCGGCAATAAAGTTGGGCACGAAAAACGGCAAACCCTGAATATGGTCCCAATGCGAATGGGTGATCAGCACATTCGCCGTGACCGGCAATTCTTTCAGCAGGGTCTGCGACAACGGGAAAATGCCGGTGCCGGCGTCAAGGATGATGAGCTCGTTGTTGTCGGTGCGAATTTCAATACAGGTGGTGTTGCCACCATAACGCACGGTGTTGGGGCCCGGCGAGGCGATGGAGCCGCGGACTCCCCAAAATTTGACTTTCATGCCGTACCTTTAATTTTTCGAATGACCGGCCCGTGTGGAAGCTCAATAACAAGGGTGTGATTCGTGTCTCGACTGGCTAAGCGCATGGGTGTCAATCGTACTGCAAAAGGTTTTTATTCAAGACAGTTTTACGGCAGTTTACATTTGCGCCGGGGAAAAATGGTTTTTGGGAAATACACCACTAAAATTCCCCCGTTGGTGCTCGCGATGTGGTTCACACGTCGCAGTTCAACGGGAAGCAGGAGGTCACGCCGTTCGCACTGAGTTTGTCGAAGTGCCGAGTGGTCTGGCTAACCTGCGCTGCCCCCGCAACGGTAAGTGGACGTGTCGCAAGACGCCGCTTCCATCACAGCCACTGAGCGTTTTGAACACGCGCTTGGGAAGGCGATGGAGGTTGATTCCACCAGCCCGGATACCGGCCAACACGGTGGCTGCGCGCTTTTGTCATAAAAAGCACGCAACCGTGACGCTCATGCACTGTCGGGGACGACGGTGAGGGCTTTTTGATGGTTCTTATCTCAATTATGAAAACTTGTATTTCTTCACTGCGCGGTCGCGCTCCCGTGCGCTTGTGCGCGTCTGTTGTGGCCGTTATGGCTGCGTTTCCGGTGTTGGCGCAGGGGCAGGCGGCAACGCTCGATGAGGTGGTGGTGAGTGCCGCACGCTTTGAAGCAGAAGCTACCAGTTTGCCGTTTGGTGTCAGCGTGATCACCAAGGACGACATCGCTCGCGCCGGTGTGTCCACCGTGAATGAGGCGGTGATCAAGCTGCTGGGCGTGCCGGGGCGGGTGGACTATTACGGTGGTGGTGACTACGGACTGGACCTGCGAGGGTTCGGGACGACGGCAGGTAGCAACCAGGTGGTGATTGTCGATGGCATCAAAATGAATGAGGCAGATTTGGGCGGCACCCGCTTGGCCGGCATTGCGATCAACACGGTTGAGCGAATTGAAGTATTGCGCGGCAGCGGTTCAGTGCTGTACGGCGAGGGCGCGACAGGCGGTGTCATTGTGATCACCACCAAGGCCGGCCGTGGCGTATCACGCCAGAACTCGGCTGACCTGTACGCAGCAACGGGCAGTTATGGGTTGAACGAGTTGCGTGCTAACGCGACTTTGGCCTCAGGTGGTTTTTCTCTGGACTTATCTGGCAACAAACGCCAGACAGACAACCACCGCGACAACTTCAAGTCTGATATTGAAGGCAATTCTGTACAGGCACAGTGGAGCAACGACTGGCTGCGTGCGGGTGCCAGTCATGCCAATGACCAGATGGACAGCGGTTTGCCCGGCTCCTTGACAGCCGCGCAATACCAGGCCGACCCGAGCCAGACCTCCGCTGCCAATGCCAACAAAACGGGCAGTATCAAAAACGTCCGTGACACCCTGTTTGCCAGCGCGGAACTGGGAGCGTGGCAACTGGGACTGGACGCAGGTCAACGGACAAAAAATCTGAACAGCCTGAACAATGGTGTCTCGACCTACCGCTATGACATCGATGCCAGCACGCTGGCCTTGCGCGCCAAACATGAGGCCAAGTTTGGCAAGGTTCGCAACGCACTGACGCTCGGGCGCGATCAGGCGGACTGGAACCGCACGGTGCCTGGTACCTACGGCTCTGTCTCGAAACAAAAGACAAGCGCCCTCTATGCCAAAGATGAATTGATTCTTGACGGCGGCACGCGTTTGTCAGCTGGTTATCGCTCTGAAAATATCAAACAAACCAACACTTATACCGCCAGCACAGACAGGGATCAGGCAGCCTGGGAAATCGGGATCACACAGCCGTTGTCCGAAACCTGGTCCGTCTATGGGCGCTTGGGCAACAGTTTCCGGCTGGCCAACATCGATGAGTTGGGATTTACGACACCCGGTGCTGCCCTGCAGCCACAGACTTCGCGTGATTTCGAGCTGGGTAACCGTTGGAAATATGCGGGTGGGCGTGTTGAGTTGCGTTACTACCGCAACAGCTTGACGAATGAGTTGGGATATGACCCCACCGTGGCCAATGCCAATTCATGGAGCGGTTTTGGCGCCAACGTCAACTTCGACCCTACGCTGCGCCAAGGCCTGGAGCTTGAAACCCAGCACGCGTTGACCAAAACGCTCGGCTTGCAGCTGAACCTGGGCTTGCGTGAAGCCAAGTTCACCCAAGGTGCGCACAGCGGTAAAAATGTGCCGCTGGTGGCAGGCACGACGCTGGCACTGCGTGCCGACTGGCGACCTGCTCCTGCCCATTCGGTGAATACCGGTGTGGTCTGGGTGTCCTCGCAGCATGTGGACTATGACAACGCCTGTACGGTTCCCAGTTATGCCACGGTGGATGCGCGCTATGCCTACCGGTGGCGCAATGTGGAGATGTCGTTGGGCTTGAGCAATCTGCTGGACGCCAAGTACTACACCCAGGCCTTCACCTGTAGCGCCGGGGTCACAAACGGCATTTACCCGGAAGCTGGGCGTGCTGTCACTGCGGCTATGCGGGTGAATTTCTAGTCAACCATCATGGTCGCTGCTCAGGTGTTCAGCTTGCCCCAAGGCCCGCAGCGCATCGTCTGCCTGACCGAAGAAACCACCGAGTGGCTGTACCTGCTGGGGCAGGAGAGCCGCATTGTGGGCATCTCGGGCTACACCGTGCGGCCGCGGCGGGCGCGCGAGGAAAAGCCGCGGGTGAGTGCTTTCACCAGCGCCAAGATCGACAAGATTCTGGCGCTGCAACCGGACTGCGTGCTGGGCTTTTCCGACATGCAGGCCGACATTGCTGCTGCGCTGATTCGCGCCGGCGTGCAGGTCACGGTGTTCAACCAGCGCAGCGTGGCGCAGATTTTTGACGTGCTCTTTGAGGTGGCCGCGATGGTCGGGCAGGGCGAACAGGGGCTGGCCCGCATTGCCGAGATGCAGCAGCAGTTGACAGCGCTTGCCGAGGCGGCCGCTGCTTTGCCGCGCCGCCCAAAAATTTACTTCGAAGAGTGGGATGTGCCGCACATCAGCGCCATCCGGTGGGTGTCCGAGCTGATCGGCATGGCCGGGGGCGACGATATTTTTCCTGAGCTGGCGGCACAGTCGTTGGGCAAACACCGCATCATTGCCGATGGTGCCGGGATCGTGCGGCGCAACCCCGACATCATCATTGGCTCGTGGTGCGGCAAGAAGTTTCGCCCGGAGTTGGTGGCGGCGCGGCCAGGCTGGGGCGAGGTGGCGGCGGTCAAGACCGGGCAACTGTTCGAGATCAAGTCCGCCGACATTTTGCAACCCGGCCCGGCCGCGCTGACCGATGGTGTGGCCGCCTTGCACCGCATCATCATGGATTGGAGTCGTCTGCATGGATAAGGCCCTGCCAATTGCCCGCAGCGAGTTGATTCTGGGCGGCCAGAAAAGTGGCAAGTCGCGCCGGGCTGAAGCGCTGGCGCAAAGCTGGTTGGCGCAATCTGGCAGCCACCGCGCCGTGATGATCGCCACCGCGCAAGCCTGGGACGACGAGATGATGCAGCGCATTGCCCGCCACCAGGCAGACCGGGCGCAGCGCGTACCGGGCATGACCACGGTGGAAGAATCCCTGAAACTGGCCGAGGCGATTCAAACCTACAGCGCTCCTGACACCCTGATCGTGGTGGATTGCCTGACGCTTTGGCTGACCAATTGGCTCATGCCGGTGCATGCCAATGCGACGGATTCTGCACAGACGCTGTCAGCTGAAACGGGGCAGCTGTTGCAGTCGATCACCAACGCCCCCG
Source organism: Rhodoferax sp. (assembly GCA_049655365.1). Taxonomy (GTDB): domain Bacteria; phylum Pseudomonadota; class Gammaproteobacteria; order Burkholderiales; family Burkholderiaceae_C; genus Rhodoferax. The sequence continues at coordinate 4,995 of JBASJO010000555.1, forward strand.
GGCCGCTGGTGCTGGTCGGCAACGAGATTGGCCTGGGCGTGATTCCGTTGGGGCGCGAGGTGCGCGCGTTTGTCGATGCGCTGGGTATGCTCAATCAAAGCGTGGCGCAGGTTTGCCAGCGCGTGACGCTGATGGCGGCTGGTTTGCCGTTGATTTTGAAGGATGCTGCATGAAACATTCAACCTCCCACCGTCATTGTGAGCCCTTCGACCCTTCGTCAAGCTCAGGACAGGCTAAGCTCAGGACAGGCTGTAGCGTGGCAAGCTGGGGCGCCACGGCCTGCGGTCTTGCGATGACGATTTGTCTCCGTGTCCTGGCTGCCGGAGTCTTGACAGGCGTGGGTGCTGCCCATGCCTTTGAGATCACCGACGACCGGGGCATCACCGTCACTTTTACCCAGCCACCGCAGCGCATCGTCAGCCTGTTGCCCTCACTGACCGAAACCGTGTGCGAGCTGGGCCAATGCGCGCGGCTGGTGGGGGTGGACAGGTATTCCAACTACCCCGAGAGCGTCAAAAAACTGCCGCAAGTTGGCGGCGGGCTTGACCCCAACATCGAGGCCATCGTCGCCCTGAAGCCTGATCTGGTGCTGATGGCCACTTCCTCGCGCGCGGGTGAGCGCTTGCGCTCGTTGGGCATCAAGGTGGTCGTCCTGGAGCCTAAAACCCATGCGGATGTGAAACGTATGCTTGAAAAAACGGGGCAGATTTTGGGCGTGACGAACGCACAAAGCATCTGGCGCGCCATGGATGCCGCCACCTCGGCCGCAGCGCAGTCCCTACCCAAAGGCATTGAGGCAACGCGGGTTTACTTTGAGGTGAACTCTGGCCCTTATGGTGCAGGCGAGTCGTCTTTTATTGGTGAGACGCTGACCCGGCTGGGGGTTAAAAATATCATCCCGGCTGCACTCGGGCCGTTCCCCAAGCTCAACCCCGAATTTGTCGTGCGCGCCAACCCGGACGTGATCATGATTGGCCAGCGCAGTGTGGACAGCATGGCGCAGCGCCCTGGCTGGTCTGGCATGCGCGCCATGCGCGAACAGCGCCTGTGCGTGTTCACCACCGAGCAGTCGGACGTGCTGGTGCGCCCTGGGCCGCGCATGGCCGAAGGTGCCCGCCTGATGGCGCAATGCCTGTCCGACAAATCCGGAGTCGTGAAGCCGTGAACCTGTACCGTGCCTCCTTCATCGGCTGGTTATTGCTGGCGCTGGCGCTGTTGCTGGCCGCTCTGGGCGTGTGCGTGGGCAGCGCCGGATTTGAAAACCTGCTGAAACCGCTGGTGAATCCTTTGCAAGATCCCGGGCAAACTGCCATGGCGTGGCAGATTGTGTGGGACATCCGCTTGCCGCGCACCCTCGGGGCCTGGGCGGCGGGGGCTTTATTGGGGCTGGCAGGGGCACTGGCGCAGGGGCTTTTCAGAAACCCGCTGGCCGATCCCTTTTTGCTCGGCAGTGCCTCCGGCGCATCGCTGGGTGTGGCCCTGGCGCTGGCGGCCATGGGCGGTGCGGGCGGCATGCTGGGTGACGGTCTGGTGTTCTCGGTGTTTGGCACTGGCTGGCTGACGCGCTTGGGGCTGACCGGCGCGGCCTTTGGCGGTGCGATGCTGGGGGTGTTGCTGACGCTGGCGCTGTCCAATGGTGTGCAACATACCTTGCGCCTGCTGCTGGCCGGCGTGGTGGTGGGCGTGGTGCTGGGCGCCATGACGCATTTGGTGCTGCTGTGGTCGCCAGAGTCGCTGCAGGCCATGCAGGCCTTCATGCTGGGTTCGACCGCCTTTGTTGGCTGGACTTCGTTTGCCGTGATGGCCGGGGTGTTGGGGCTGGCCAGCATTGCCGGGGCGCTGTTGGCGCGCCTGCTGGACGGTTTGAGCCTGGGCGAAGCCACCGCGCACAGCTTGGGTTTGCCGCTGACCTCCATGCGTTTTGCCCTGGTGGCGGTGCTGGCGCTGGCTACCGGGGCGGCGGTGGCGCAGACCGGGCTGATTGCCTTTGTCGGTTTGGCCGCACCCCACCTGGTGCGCTCGGTGGTCAAAACCACGCATGGCCGTCTGATCCTGCTGTCGAGCCTGATGGGCGGCGTGCTGCTGATGGCCGCCGACACGCTGGCACGCTGGCTGATTGCACCGCAAGAACTGCCGGTGGGGGTGCTGACCGCCGTGCTGGGCGGCGGTTACCTGCTGTGGCTGATGCACCGTGGCACGCGGGGCGGGGGGCTGGCACCATGACTTCAATCGCTGTCCGCGCAAGTCGTATAAGCGCCAGGCTCGGAAACACCGAGATCTTGCACGATGTGTCGCTGGCCTTGCCGCAGGGCCGCTGGACCAGCATCGTCGGGCCCAATGGGGCGGGCAAGTCGACGCTGCTCAAGGTGCTGGCCGGGCTGCTGCCGCACAGCGGAGAGGTCACCTTGCTGGGCCAGCCTGTGCAGCATTTGCCAGGCCGGGTGCGTGCGCGCCAGCTGGCCTGGCTGGGCCAGAACGAAGCCGCCGGTGACGATCTGACGGTATGGGACGTGGCCATGCTTGGCCGCCTGCCGCACCAGGCCTGGTTGGCCGCGCCCAGCCAGGCCGATCGCGCTGCGGTGGAAATGGCGCTCAAATCCACTGGCGCCTGGGATTGGCGGCAACGCGCCCTGGGCCAGCTCTCGGGTGGCGAGCGCCAGCGCGTGCTGCTGGCGCGTGCCCTGGCGGTGCAGGCGCAGGTGCTGCTGATGGACGAGCCGCTGGCCAACCTGGACCCGCCGCACCAGGCCGACTGGCTGGGCGTGGTGCGCTGCCTGCTGGAAAGCGGTGTCACCGTGGTCAGCGTGCTGCATGAAATCTCGATGGCGCTGCACTCGGACGAGATGGTCATCATGGCCGCAGGCTGTGTGACCCACCAGGGCATCAGCGCCGACCCGGCCACCCACCGCGCGCTGGAGGCTGTGTTTGACCACCGCATCATCATCCACCCGTTGGCCAAGCAATGGGTGGCGTTGCCAAATTAATCTCAATCAAATTTCTGATGCACATCGAAACACCTCCTACCAACAAACCTTATGACCAGCCCGAGGGCGAGCGCCGTGGTCTGGTCATCGTCAACACCGGCGACGGCAAGGGCAAAAGCACGGCGGCGTTTGGCTTGGCCCTGCGCGCCCACGGGCGCGGCAAGACGGTCAAGATTTTCCAGTTCATGAAAGTGCCCAGCGCCCGCTTTGGCGAGCACCGCATGTTCGAGCAACTCGGCATTCCCATTGAAGGCCTGGGCGACGGCTTCAGCTGGAAGAGCCAGGACCTGGAACACTCCGCCCAACTGGCCCGAGATGGCTGGCAGAAGGCCAAGGCTGCGATCATGAGTGGTGAATACTTCATGGTTCTGCTTGACGAAATCACCTACCCGCTGATCTACGGCTGGCTGCCGCTGGATGATGTTATGCACACGCTCAAAACCCGCCCCAGCCAGGTGCATGTGGTGCTGACCGGCAGGCGCTGCCCGGCTGAAATCATCGAGCTGGCCGACACCGTGACCGAGATGCAGATGGTCAAACATGCCTTCAAGGCGGGCATTCCGGCGCAGCGGGGGATTGAGGACTGAGAGATGGTCCTGCACCACCGTTTTTTTTAACCTTTTTTTCTTGCACGAAAAACCAATGACCACTGAACACACTGTCGATCCATCGACTACCCATCCCTTGCACTTTCATGCCTGCCTCGATATCCACCCCGAACGCCCTGACGCGGGTCAACGCGTGTGGACAGTTGAAGAAGTGCAAGCGCTGTTTGACCTGCCGTTCTCGGACCTGATGTTTCAGGCGCAAACCGTGCACCGCGCCCACTTTGACCCGAATCTGGTGGAACTGGCCACGCTCTTGTCGGTGAAGACCGGCGGCTGCCCGGAGGACTGCGGTTACTGCCCGCAGAGCGTCCACTTTGACACCGGGGTCGAGGCCAGCAAGCTGATGGGCGTGGCTGCGGTGCGTAGCGCAGCGCTGGCCGCCAAGGCCGCCGGGGCCACTCGTTTTTGCATGGGCGCAGCCTGGCGCGCGCCCAAAGACCGCGACATTGAAGCCGTGGCCGAACTGGTGAAAACCGTCAAGGCCACCGGGCTGGAAGCCTGTGCCACGCTGGGCATGCTCGCCGACGGCCACGCCGAGATCCTGCGCGATGCCGGGCTGGACTACTACAACCACAATCTGGACAGTGCGCCCGACTTTTATGGCGACATCATTACCACGCGCGACTACCAGGACCGCCTGGACACCCTGGCACGCGTGCGCCATGCGGGCATCAGCGTGTGTTGCGGCGGCATCGTCGGCCTGGGCGAATCGCGGCTGCAGCGCGCCGGGCTGATCGCCGAGCTGGCCAACTTGTCGCCTTACCCGGAGTCGGTGCCGATCAACCATCTGGTCAAGGTGGCGGGCACGCCGCTGGCCGACCAGCCCGACCTGGACCCGCTGGAATTTGTGCGCACCATTGCGGTGGCGCGCATCACCATGCCGCTGGCCCGGGTGCGCCTGTCGGCCGGGCGGCAAAGCATGAGCGACGCGGTGCAGGCGCTGTGTTTTGTGGCCGGGGCCAACTCGATTTTTTATGGCGACAAACTGTTGACAACACCCAACCCGCAGGGCAATGACGATCTGGCCTTGTTGGCACGCCTTGGCTTCAAGGCCGGGCAGCCGGTGGCGCGGCCTTGAAGGATGCCTCTTGTTTGATGCATTGACCCTGCTCACCGGGCCGACCAGCGCTCACGCGTTGGCCGCGGCCCTGTTGATCGCCTTGGTGATTGACCATGTCCTGGGTGAGCCGCCCGCGCGCCTGCACCCTGTGGTGTGGATGGGCAATTACCTGAGCTGGGCCGGGCGCAGGGTGCAACGCGTGGCCTGGCAGCCGCCTTCCATGGAGGCCGCAGCGGCGGCCCTGCCGCACCCCAAAGACTTCAAGGTGTTTTGGCTTGCGGCCATCTGTTGGCTGGCGGGGGCGGCTGGTTGTTTGATCGCGGTTGAGGCATTGCAACGCATGGTGATGCAACTGCCTGCGTGGCTGGCGGCGCTGTTGTTGGGCTTGCTGCTCAAACCTTTATTGGCCTGGACCATGCTCAAAAGCGAGGTGCGCGCGGTGGACGCTGCGCTGGGGCAATCGCTTGAAGTGGGCCGAGAGCGCCTGAGCTGGCTGGTCAGCCGTGACGTGTCGGCCCTGAGTGAAGCGCAGGTGCGGGAAAGCGCCATCGAGTCGTTGGCCGAAAATCTCAATGATTCGGTGGTGGCCCCGATCTTCTGGTTTGTGCTGCTGGGCCTGCCCGGCGCGGCGTTGTACCGCTTTGCCAACACGGCCGATGCCATGTGGGGCTACCAAGGGGTTTACCAGGGACAAAATTGGCAATGGGCCGGCAAGTGGGCGGCGCGTGCGGACGACGTGTTGAGCTGGCTGCCTGCGCGCTTGACGGCGCTGCTGCTGGTATTGGCCAGTCGGGCACGCTGGAGGACGGTGTGCCGCGAGGCCGCCAAAACCCCGTCGCCCAACAGTGGCTGGCCGATGGCGACGATGGCGTTGGCGCTGGACATCCGGCTCGGCAAACCCGGTGTGTATGTGCTCAACCCGGCAGGTCGCCAGCCGACTCGGATGGATACGGTGCGTGCCATTATTTATGCAGAAAAAGTGGCGCTTGCCTTTGCATTCATGGCACTGCTAGCG
>JBASJO010000556.1:0-2303 GCA_049655365.1 Rhodoferax sp.
GCGCGAGACCGACACCATGGACACCTTTGTCGACAGTTCCTGGTACTTCATGCGTTATTGCGACCCGAAAAACAGCGGGGCCATGGTGGCCGACGGCGCCGACTACTGGATGCCGATGGACCAGTACCTCGGTGGCATCGAGCACGCCATCCTGCACCTGCTGTACGCGCGCTTCTGGACCAAGGTGATGCGCGATCTGGGACTGGTCAAGGTTGACGAACCCTTCACCAAGCTGCTGACCCAGGGCATGGTGCTGAACCACATCTATTCGCGCCGGACCGACAAGGGCGGCAAGGACTACTTCTGGCCGAGTGACGTCGAGCATGTGTTCGACGAGGCCGGCAAGGTCACCGGCGCGCGCCTGATCAAAGCCGTGGGCGACCTGCCCGTGGGCACGGCCATCGACTATGAGGGCGTGGGCACCATGTCCAAGTCGAAGAACAACGGCGTTGATCCGCAGGACCTGATTGAAAAATACGGCGCTGACACGGCGCGCCTGTACACCATGTTCACCGCGCCGCCCGAGGCCACACTGGAGTGGAACGACGCCGCCGTGGAAGGCAGTTACCGCTTTTTGCGACGCGTCTGGAACTTTGGCGTCAAGCTGTCGGCCACGCCTGAGAACACCCTCAGCGCCAGCCTGACGTCGGCGGACAGCCTGGCAACGGTGACCTTTGGCAAGGAGGCCAAGGCCCTGCGCCTGGAGATTCACACGGTGCTCAAGCAGGTGGACTACGACTACCAGCGCATGCAGTACAACACCGTGGTCAGTGGTGCCATGAAAATGATCAACGCCTTGGAGGACTTCAAGGCCGTTGACACGGCCGGCGCTCAGGTCGCACTGGTTGAGGGTTTTGGCATCTTGCTGCGCTGCCTGTACCCGGCCACGCCGCACATTGCCCACAGCCTGTGGTCCGGGCTCGGTTATGCCGCTGCGCTGGGCGATTTGCTCGATGCGCCCTGGCCCCAGGTCGACCCCGATGCCCTGGTGCAGGACGAAATCGAGCTCATGCTCCAGGTCAATGGCAAGTTGCGCGGTGCCATTGTGGTGCCGGCAGGTGCCGACAAGGTCACCATCGAGCAAGCGGCGCTGGCGCACGAGATGTTTCAAAAGTTCGCCAACGGCGCGTCCCCCAAGAAAGTGATTGTGGTGCCGGGTCGTCTGGTCAATCTGGTGCTGTAAACCATGCTGATGTCCACCCCTACCTCCCTTACGACCGGCACGACCCGTCGTGCCGCACTGCAATTGGCGGGTCTGGCGCTGGCCAGTACCGGCCTGGCAGGCTGTGGCTTTCGCTTGCGTGGCAGCCAGACCTTTGCTTTTCAGCGCATCGCCATCGGGCCCCAGCCGGGTGGTGCGGTGGCCCAGGAGCTGCGCCGAAGCTTTGGTTCGGCGGTGCAGGTGTTGGCCGCCAATGAACCACTCACGCAGGCGCAACTGGTCTTGACCGTGACCAACGAAGCCCGCGAAAAGGTGGTGGTCGGCGTGAATTCTTCAGGCCAGGTGCGTGAATTGCAGCTGCGCATCCGGGTGCGGTTGCAGCTGCGCACGGCCCAGGGCAAGGACATCATCGAAGGCGACGAGATTGTCCAGCAGCGTGACATCAGCTACAGCGAGTCCGCTGCGCTGGCCAAGGAAGCCGAGGAAGCGCTGCTGTACCGCGACATGCAGTCCGACATCGTGCAGCAGATCCTGCGCCGTTTGGCCTCTATTCAAGCAGGCCAGCTGGACTGACGCTGGCCCATGCAAATCCAGACGGCCTCGCTGGCCGCGCACCTGCAAAAAGGCCTGAAAAGCCTCTACACGCTGCATGGTGACGAGCCGCTGCTGATCCAGGAGGCGCTGGATGCCATTCGTGTGGCCGCCCGCGCCCAGGGTTTTTCCGAGCGCAGTTCCCATACCGTGTCGGGCGCACATTTCGATTGGAGCGAGGTGCTGGCGGCTGGTGGATCGCTCAGCCTGTTTTCGGACAAACAAATTCTGGAGCTGCGCATTCCGTCCGGTAAACCTGGCAAGGACGGCAGTGTCGCCTTGCAGCAGCTGGCGCAAGCCGCGCAGGGCAACGACAGCGTGCTGACCGTGGTGATCCTGCCGCGGCTGGATCGCGCGACCAAGGCCACGGCCTGGTTCCTGGCGCTCGAAGCCGGTGTCACGCTCGAGGTCAGTCCGGTGGAACGCGCTGCGCTGCCGCAGTGGATTGCCCAGCGCCTGGCGGTCCAGGGCCAGCGCGTGGTGGCTGGTGTGGAAGGCCAACGCACGCTGCAGTTTTTTGCCGACCGGGTCGAGGGCAACCTGCTGGCCG
>JBASJO010000557.1:0-3924 GCA_049655365.1 Rhodoferax sp.
GTCATTGACCGCGTCAAGGTGCGCCACCCCGAGACCGATCCCGGCGCCGACCGCACCGACCATGACAACCTGAAGCAGCGCCTGGCCGAGAGCTTCGAGGCGGCCCTGCATATAGCCAACGGACGCGCGATTGCGCTGGAAATGGACAGTGCGGCAGAGCACCTGTTCAATGCCAAGTTTGCCTGCCCGGTGTGCAGCTACTCGATTGCCGAACTGGAGCCCCGCCTGTTCTCGTTCAACTCACCGGTCGGCGCCTGCCCCAGCTGTGACGGCCTGGGCTTGCAGGAGTTTTTTGACCCAGCGCGTGTGGTTGCGTTCCCGTCCCTGAGCCTGGCCAGCGGCGCCATCAAGGGCTGGGACCGGCGCAATGCCTACTACTTCGCCATGCTCGAGAGCCTGGCCGCGCACTACAAGTTTGACATCGAGCAGCCGTTCGAGTCCTTGTCCGAAGCCGTGCAACAGGCGGTGCTGCAAGGCTCGGGCGACGAGGAAATCAAGTTCAGCTACGTCATGGATTCGGGTGCCTCCAGCGGCAAAAAACTGAACAAAAAGCACCCGTTTGAGGGCATCATTCCCAACATGCAGCGGCGTTACCGCGAGACCGATTCCAACGTGGTGCGCGAAGACCTGGCGCGCCTGCGCAGCATCCAGCCCTGCCCGGACTGCGCGGGCAGCCGCCTCAAGCGCGAGGCGCGCCATGTCCGCATTGGCGAAGGTGCGCAAGCGCGGGCTATTTTCGAGCTCAGCCACTACACGCTGGCCGAATGTTTGGCCTACTTCAAAACGCTCACCATGTACGGCGCCAAGGGCGACATTGCCGCCAAGGTGGTGCGCGAGATCAGCCTGCGCCTGAAGTTTTTGAACGACGTCGGCCTGACTTACCTGAGCCTGGACCGCAGCGCCGAAACCCTGAGCGGTGGCGAAGCGCAGCGCATTCGCCTGGCCAGCCAGATTGGTTCCGGCCTGACCGGCGTCATGTATGTGCTGGATGAGCCCAGCATCGGCCTGCACCAGCGCGACAACGACCGCCTGATCGACACCCTGAAACACCTGCGCGACATTGGCAACAGCGTGCTGGTGGTCGAGCACGACGAAGACATGATGCGCGCCGCCGACCACATCATCGACATGGGACCCGGTGCCGGCCTGCACGGCGGGCGCGTCATGGCGCAGGGCAACTTTGACCAGGTCAAGGCCACGCCCGGTTCGCTCACCGGCCAATACCTGAGCGGTGCGCGCTGCATTGCGGTACCCAGGCAGCGCACCGCCTGGCTGCCCACGCAAGCCCCGGTACCCTTCAACAAAGGCAAGACCAGCCGCTTTGCACCCAGCCCGGCTGCGCTGAAGCGTGCTGAGCGCGAGGCACAGCACAACGCCACGCTGGGCGAGTTGCAAGCGCTCAAGGTGATCGGCGCCAGTGGCCACAATCTGAAACAGGTCGATGTCGCTTTTCCGGTGGGCCTGCTGACCTGTGTCACCGGCGTGTCGGGCTCGGGCAAATCGACGCTGGTGAATGACACGCTGTACAAAGCCGTGGCGCGCACCCTGTACCGTGCCCATGATGAACCCTCAGAACACAGCGCGATCGAGGGCATCGAGTACTTCGACAAGGTCATCAACGTCGACCAGTCACCCATTGGCCGCACACCGCGCAGCAATCCAGCCACCTACACCGGCCTGTTCACCCCGATCCGCGAACTCATGGCCGAGGTGCCGACGGCGCGTGAACGCGGCTACGGCCCGGGGCGTTTCAGCTTCAACGTGGCCGGCGGCCGCTGCGAAGCCTGCGAAGGTGACGGCATGGTCAAGGTCGAGATGCACTTTTTGCCCGACGTCTATGTGCCCTGCGATGTTTGCGCCGGCAAACGCTACAACCGCGAAACGCTGGAAGTGCTGTACAAGGGCAAGAACATCGCGCAAATTCTGGACCTCACCGTGGATGTGGCGCATGAGTTCTTCAAGGCGGTGCCCACCATCGAGCGCAAGCTGCACACCCTGCTGGACGTCGGCCTGAGTTACATCCGCCTCGGCCAGGCGGCCACCACCTTGTCGGGCGGCGAGGCCCAGCGCGTCAAGCTGGCGCTGGAACTCAGCAAGCGCGACACCGGGCGCACGCTCTACATTCTGGACGAGCCCACCACCGGCCTGCACTTTGCCGACATCGACCTGCTGCTGAAAGTCTTGCACCAGTTGCGCGATGCGGGCAACACCATCGTGGTGATCGAGCACAACCTGGACGTGATCAAAACGGCTGACTGGCTGATCGACATGGGCCCCGAAGGCGGCAGCGGCGGCGGCACCGTGGTGGGTGTGGGCACACCCGAGCAACTGGCCGCCAACCCGGCCAGCCACACCGGGCGCTACCTGGCGCGGCTGCTTTGACGGCGTTACGGGTTCACGTTTTTCTCCTCGGGCTGACGTTCATTTTTAACCGGCAGCTTCGGAGAAAAGGGGGCTGGCTTCAAAAGTAAGCAAACCGAAATTTGAATTGCCAACGGCTTTAGGCAGCGACCGAGTGTGCAGTCAGGTTGACTTGAAGCCGTTCGCGCACCGCCCCGAAGATGGCAGCCAGGTTGTCCATGCTGGGATTGCCGGTGGGTGACAACATCCGATGCAAACTTTTGCTTGGCTTGGCGGTCAGCGTGGCAAGTTGCTCGAAACCAATGGTGGCATTCACCAGGTCACGCAGGATCAGGCGGGCAGCCCAGAAACTTGGCACATACAGCGCCGATGTCAATTGCGTTGATCAAGGGTTGATCGACCAGCAGATCATCAGACAGTGCGTTCTTGGCGTGTGTCACGTCCATATCACGCGGTAGCGGTACGCCGTTCTTTACCGCCAACACCTCCGCCATGATGCTGACTGCGATCTCGGGCGGCGTCTTGCTCCCGATGTAGATGCCAATCGGCCCTCGCAGGCGTGCCAGACGCTCGGTCGTCTGTTCGAAGTGTTCGATCATGCGGGCATGGCGCGCCTCATTGTTGCGCCGTGAGCCGATAGCGCCAACATAGAAGGCCTCGGTGTCCAGTGCTTCAAGCAGGGCCAGGTCGTCGAGCTTGGGGTCGTGCGTGAGCGCGATCACGCAACTGCGGCGGTCAACTCTGTAATCGTGTACCACGTCGTCAGGCATGCCGGTGAGCAGCACCACACCAGGCACCGACCAGGACGCACGGTACTGCTCCCGCGGGTCGCACACTGTGACGGCAAAACCACTGAATACGGCCATGGTGGCCAAGTATTCGGTGAGCTGACCGGCGCCGATTAGAAGCATTCGGTATTCGGGGCCGAAAGTGTTCGCCAACACATCACCGTCGTCGATCAGGGGTGAAGATGCGGTGACCTCGACCAGATTCACCAGGCCGCTGGCGATCCCGGTGCGCCGCTGGACCATGTGGCCATCGGCAAGCAACTGGACCAGTGCGAACAACGAGGCCGCGTCGGGGTTGAATTCGAGCACCAGCTCCAGCGTGCCGCCACAAGGCAGGCCGAATCGGTGGGCTTCGTCAGCGCTCACGCCGTACTTCACACGCTGCGGCAAGCTGTCGGGAATGTCGTGGGTGATACCCGCTACCGGCACGTCAGCGTTGGACTGGTGGGCCCGGCTGTAGCGGTAGATCAGGTCGTCCTCGATACATCCGCCTGAGACCGACCCGACCACGGCTCCAGTTTCGCAAAGCGCCATGATCGAGCCCACCGGCCGCGGTGATGAGCCCCAGGTGCGCACTACGGTGGTAAGCAGGGCGCGTTTTCCTTGGGAGCGCCAACCGTGCAGCGTGCGTAGAACGGTGAGGTCGAGATTTTCCATGTTTGATTTCCGCTGGGCTTGCCTTCGTGGTTTGCTCAGACCCGCAGACGAACTGAGCAAGCCTCAGTCGCCTGTCAAGTCAGTGCCAGTGCCATGGCTGGGAAAAGTGCGATCAGCA
>JBASJO010000558.1:0-4876 GCA_049655365.1 Rhodoferax sp.
TGTGAGCATCCCGATCGACGTGCATTTGATGGTTGAGCCGGTCGATGCCATCATCCCGCTGTTTGCCAAGGCCGGTGCCAACATCATCACCTTCCACCCCGAGGCCTCCAAGCATGTGGACCGCAGCCTGTCGATGATTCGTGAACTTGGCTGCAAAGCCGGCCTGGTGCTCAACCCGGCCACACCGGTGTCGGTGCTGGACCATGTGATGGACAAGCTCGACATGATTTTGCTGATGAGCGTCAACCCCGGTTTTGGCGGCCAGAAGTTCATTCCGTCCACGCTGGCCAAGTTGCGCCTGGTGCGCGCAAAAATCGACGCCCATGTGGCCGCGGGTGGCCAGCCGATCTGGCTCGAAGTCGATGGCGGCGTCAAGACCGACAACATTGCCGAGATCGTGGCCGCCGGCGCCGACACCTGCGTGGCGGGGAGTGCCGTGTTTGGCGCGCCCGATGCTGACGGCGGCTACAAGGGCGTGATGCAGGCGCTACGCCGCGCCGCCCATCCGGGCTAAAAATTTAAATAAACAGGAGACACCCATGCCTTTGACCATCCGTTCCAACCGCGCGACCCTGACGCAGTTCCTGATTGAGGAGCGCCGCCGTTTCCCCTCGGCCAGCGGCGATTTCAACGCCCTCATCCTGGATGTCGCGCTGGCCTGCAAGGGCATTGCCAAAGCGGTAGCCTATGGTGAACTGGCCGGCATGACCGGCAATTTCGCAGCAGAAGAGGGCGGTTCGGTCAATGTGCAGGGCGAAACCCAGAAAAAACTGGACGTGCTGTCCAACGAAGTCTTCATGCGGCGCACCGAATGGGCTGGCAACCTGGCCGGCATGGCGTCTGAAGAAATGGACTTGCCCTACCAAATCCCGACGCAGTTCCCGCGCGGCAAGTACCTGATCGTGTTTGACCCGCTGGACGGCTCCAGCAACATCGACGTGAACGTGTCGGTGGGCAGTATTTTCAGCATTTTGCGGGCGCCGCAAGACGTGATCGACTCGGGTCGTGATGTGGTCGATGCCGACTTTTTTCAGCCGGGCGCCAAACAGCTCGCTGCCGGCTACGCCCTGTATGGCCCCACCACCATGCTGGTGCTGACCGTGGGCGACGGTGTCAATGGCTTTACGCTGGACCCGACGCTGGGTGAATTCATGCTGACCCACCCCTTGATGAAAATTCCGGAGGATACACAGGAGTTCGCCATCAATGCTTCCAACGCGCGCTTCTGGGAAGCCCCCGTCAAGCGTTATGTGGACGAGTGCCTGGCAGGCAAAACGGGTGTGCGCGGCAAGGACTTCAACATGCGCTGGATTGCCAGCATGGTGGCCGAGGCGCACCGCATTTTGATGCGCGGTGGCGTCTTCATGTACCCGCGCGACACCAAGGACCCGTCCAAGCCCGGCCGTCTGCGCCTGCTGTACGAGGCCAACCCGGTGGGCATGATCATGGAGCAGGCCGGGGGGCGTGCCTCCACCGGTGAACAAGCCATGATGAACGTGCAGCCCACCAGCCTGCACCAGCGCATTGGGTTTGTTTTTGGCTCCAAAAACGAGGTCGAGCGTATTGAGCGCTACCACCGTGAACCGGTGCAAGTGGAGTTGACCAACCCGCTATTTGCCGAACGCAGCCTGTTCAGGGATTGATTTTTATTATCAGGAGACTTAAGCCATGTCCATTCGCCACCCCATCATTGCCATCACCGGGTCCAGCGGTGCCGGCACCACCTCGGTGACCCGCACCTTCGAGAACATTTTTCGCCGTGAGAGCATCAGTGCCGCGGTGATCGAGGGCGACAGCTTTCACCGTTATGACCGCAAGGCCATGAAGCTCAAGGCGGCCGAAGCCGAAGCCGCCGGCAACAAAAACTTCAGCCATTTTGGCCCTGAAAACAACCTGTTCGAAGAGCTGGAAGCCTTGTTTCGCGACTACGCCGCCACCGGCACCGGCAAGCGCCGCAAGTACCTGCACGACCATGACGAAGCTGCGCCTTACAAGCAGGACCCCGGCACCTTCACGCCCTGGGAAGACGTGCCGGCCAAGACCGACTTGCTGTTTTATGAGGGCTTGCACGGCGCCGTGGTCACGCCCGAGGTCAACATTGCCCAGCACCCGGACCTGCTGATTGGCGTGGTGCCGGTCATCAACCTGGAGTGGATTCAAAAACTCTACCGTGACAAAAAGCAGCGCGGTTACAGCACCGAGGCCGTCACCGACACCATTTTGCGGCGCATGCCCGACTACGTGAATTACATCTGCCCGCAGTTCATGCACACCCATGTCAACTTCCAGCGGGTGCCGATGGTCGATACCAGCAATCCGTTCATTGCGCGTGACATCCCGAGTGCCGACGAGAGCATGGTGGTGATCCGTTTTGCCAACCCCAAGGGCATTGATTTCCAGTACCTGCGCAACATGATCAACGACAGTTTCATGAGCCGTGCCAACACCATCGTGGTGCCCGGCGGCAAAATGGAGCTGGCCATGCAACTCATCTTCACGCCTTTCGTCTGGCGCATGATGGAGCGCCAAAAGAAGGCCGGATGATTCACACCATTCAAAATGATCACCATGAACACACCTACCCCCGAATTCGCCAAACAGATGGCCAACGCCATTCGCATGCTGGCGGTTGACGCCGTCGAAAAAGCCAAGTCTGGTCACCCCGGCGCACCCATGGGCATGGCCGACATTGCCGAAGTGCTGTGGAACCGCCACCTGAGCCACAACCCGGCCAACCCGCACTGGGCCAACCGCGACCGTTTTGTGCTTTCCAATGGCCACGGCTCGATGCTGATTTACGCGCTGCTGCACCTCACCGGATACGACCTTCCGATGAGTGAGCTGAAAAATTTCCGCCAGTTGCACAGCAAAACCGCCGGCCACCCCGAGGTGGGTGTGACGCCGGGCGTGGAAACCACCACTGGCCCGCTGGGCCAGGGCATCAGCAACGCGGTCGGCATGGCGCTGGCCGAGAAACTGCTGGCTCAGGAGTTCAACAAGGTCGACGCCAGCATCGTGGACCACTTCACCTATGCCTTTTTGGGCGACGGTTGCCTGATGGAAGGCATCAGCCACGAGGTCTGCAGCCTGGCGGGCACCTTGCGCCTGTCCAAACTGGTGGCGTTTTATGACGACAACGGCATCTCGATCGACGGCCACGTGGAGGGCTGGTTCACCGACGACACGCCCAAACGTTTCGAGGCCTATGGCTGGAACGTGATCCCGGCCGTGGATGGTCACAACCCGGCTGCGCTGGATGCCGCCATCAAGGCCGCCAAAGCACAGGCCGTGCTGCCCACCGGCAAACCGACGCTGATCTGCTGCAAGACCATCATCGGCCTGGGGTCACCCAACAAGGCGGGTACCCATGATGTGCACGGTGCGGCACTCGGCGCGGCCGAAGTCGCTGCCACCCGTGAAGCGCTGGGCTGGACTTCGGCACCGTTCGAGATCCCCACCGAGATTGCCACCGCCTGGAACGCCGTGGCGCGGGGTGCTGCAGCCGAGGGTCAATGGCGCGACC
This sequence comes from Rhodoferax sp., assembly GCA_049655365.1. Classification (GTDB taxonomy): domain Bacteria; phylum Pseudomonadota; class Gammaproteobacteria; order Burkholderiales; family Burkholderiaceae_C; genus Rhodoferax. Next base: position 3,524 of record JBASJO010000558.1, read on the forward strand.
AGTTTGCTGCCTACCAGGCCAGCTACCCGGCGCAAGCGGCCGAGTTTGAGCGCCGCATGGCCGGTGAGCTGCTGCCCCGTTATTTTGAGCAATTGCCCACCGTGCTGGCTGCCATTGCCGCCAAGGCCGACCCGGTGGCCACCCGCAAGGCCAGCCAGAACGCGCTGGATGCGCTGGCGCCCCTGCTGCCCGAGTTTTTTGGCGGCAGTGCCGACCTGACCGGCTCCAACCTGACCAATTTCAAGGGCTGCGTCAAGGCGGGCCGTGACAGCTGGGGCAACCACCTGAGTTACGGTGTGCGCGAATTCGGCATGGCTGCCATCATGAACGGCATCGCGCTGCATGGTGGTTACATCCCTTATGGCGGCACTTTCCTGACCTTCAGCGACTACAGCCGCAACGCCATCCGGATGGCGGCGCTGATGAAGACCCGCGTCATTCATGTCTTCACCCACGACAGCATTGGCCTGGGCGAAGACGGCCCGACCCACCAGAGCGTGGAGCACATCCCCAGCTTGCGCATCATCCCGGGGCTGGACGTGTGGCGCCCGGCCGATGGCCTGGAAACGGCTGTGGCCTGGGCCTGTGCGGTGGAACGCCAGAACGGTCCGAGCGCGCTGTGCCTGTCACGGCAAAACCTGCCGCGCCTGAGCGACCTGGGCCAGACCGACAGCATCCGCAAGGGCGGCTACATCCTGTCGGACATGGCCGGCGCGCAAGCGGTCATTGTGTCCACCGGCTCCGAGCTGGAACTGGCCATGCAGGCGCAGGCCGCCTTGGCAAAAGAAGGCATACCCACCCGCGTGGTGTCCATGCCTTGCACCAATGTGTTTGACCGTCAGAGCGAGGCTTACCAGGAAATGGTGCTGCCGCTGGGCCTGCCCACCGTGGCCATCGAAGCCGCACACCCCGACTTCTGGCGCAAATACGTGGGCCGCACGGGTGTGGTGATCGGCATGGCCAGCTTTGGCGAGTCGGCGCCGGCGCCCAAGCTGTATGCCCACTTTGGCATCACTTCGGCGCGTGTGGTGGAAGCCGTGGAGGTGCTGGTGCACCGTGCTGCGCATCGCCGTGCCGAGCCGCTGCCCGACACCGTGGTGCCCTCCAGCAATTAAGGACCGCGCCCGATGACGAACCGCCCTTTTGATTTGATGCTGTTTGACCTGGACGGCACGCTGGTGGAGACCGCGCCCGAGATCATGGACGCGGTCAACGACACCCTGGGTCATTTCAAGCTGTCGCTGGTGACGCAGCAGCAAGTCAACGACTGGATTGGCCACGGCACCCTGACGCTGCTGGTGCAGGCCGTGGCTGACCGCAGCGGCATGACGGTAGAGGCGGTGCGCGCCAGCG
>JBASJO010000559.1:0-6233 GCA_049655365.1 Rhodoferax sp.
CGGTGTCACCCAGCATTGCAGGTTGAGCAGCATCGGCGTCAGGTGCGCCAGCGAGCGCAAGCCGCCCAAAGCCCCCGGTGAGGCCGACAACAAACCCACGACCTTGCCCGTAAAGGCTTCGGTACCCTGCTGCCAGCGTGGATCACCCTTGACCGGGCTTGAGGCCCAGTCCAGGGTGTTCTTCAGCAAAGCGGTGTAACTGCCGTTGTATTCAGGTGAGCAGATGATCCAGCCGGGGTGATCGAACAGGATTTCTTTCAGGCGAATCACATCGGGCGATGTGCCAAGGGCTTCGAGGTCGGCGTTGTACAGCGGGATGTCCAGGCTGGAGAGTTCCAGCAGCGTGACATCGGCGCCGGCTTGTCTGGCCAGATCGGCCGCCACCCTGGCCAATCGGCGGTTGAACGATCGGGCGCGGGTACTGCCGGCAAAAATCAGAAGCTTCATTTAAATTGCCTGTTTTTTAAGCACACGTGCCACTGGGTGGTGGCGCAGCCGGAAGGCGTCGGGCATGCCGGAGCCCAGCAAGGGACGCAGGTACATGCGAAACGCGTCGGTGACATCGGTGCCGCTGGTGGTGATGAATTCGTCTTCCATCACGCGGGTTTTACCGGCCACGGCTTCCAGCGGCAGAAGTTCATAGTCGACCGAGTAGAAGCCGGTGCGCTTGATGGCCACCGAGCCATCACGTCCGCCCCACATGGCAAACTGCACGGCTTTTTCGCCCACCTCGCGGGCTTCGCGCTGGTCGACGTCCGACACGCAGCCAATGAACGAGCGCTGCAGGTAGCCAAAAGTGTCACCCCGGACGCGTTTGATCTTGAGCTTGGCCTTGATTTCTTCGCACAGCAGATCTGCCAGTGCGCCGTTGCCCGAGAGCTGCACGTTGCCATGCGCATCGTGTTCCATTTCCTTGGCCAGCAGCGCCGTGATGGGTGTGCCGCTGGCGTCGTGGATGCCTTCGGAGACCGCAATGACGCAGCGGCCGTGGCGTTCGTACATGGTTTTGACGTCGAGCAAAAACTGGTTCAGGTCGAAGGTCCGTTCCGGCAGGTAAATCAGATGCGGGCCGTCATCCGGGAATTTTTTGCCCAGGGCGGACGCCGCTGTCAGAAAACCAGCGTGACGCCCCATGACCACGCCCACATAGACGCCAGGCAGGGCGGCGTTGTCGAGGTTGGCACCGGCAAAGGCTTGCGCCACAAAACGTGCGGCCGAGGGAAAGCCGGGCGTGTGGTCATTGCCGACCAGGTCGTTGTCAATGGTTTTGGGGATGTGAATGCAGCGCAGGTCGTAATTGGCCGCTTGCGCCTCCTGGCTGACGATGCGTACTGTGTCGGACGAGTCATTGCCGCCAATATAGAAAAAATGGCCGATCTGATGCGCTTGCAAGACCTTGAAAATCTCGTGGCAATAAGCCGCGTCGGGCTTGTCGCGGGTCGAACCCAAGGCGCTGGACGGTGTGTTGGCAACCAGCTCCAGGTTATGGCTGGTTTCCTGCGTCAGGTCGACAAAGTCTTCGTCGATGATGCCGCGCACGCCATGGTGGGCCCCATAAATGTGGCCGACCTGGCTGAAGCGCCGGGCCTCCAGTGCCACCCCCACCAGTGATTGGTTGATGACGGCGGTGGGGCCGCCGCCCTGGGCGACGAGTATTTTTCCGGAGGCCATGGGCTGTTCCTTGAAGAGGGGAAAAGAATGGTGAATTGTGCCTCTGATGCGGGCTAAATTTTGCTGGTTCGCCGCGCTGAGCAGTTTTTTGGGTGCGTCGGTAAAATCACTGCTTTGCTTGCACGCTCCGTATCAGCGTTGCTTGTAATTTCTCCTCATTGGACGGACCACCATGCTCTACCCACAACATTTCGACGTGATCGTCGTTGGCGGCGGCCATGCCGGGACCGAGGCTGCGCTGGCGGCCGCCCGCATGGGTTGCAAAACCCTGCTGTTGAGCCACAACATCGAGACCCTGGGGCAAATGAGCTGTAACCCGTCCATTGGCGGCATCGGCAAGGGGCATCTGGTGAAAGAGGTGGATGCGCTGGGTGGCGCCATGGCGGTGGCAACCGATGAAGCCGGCATTCAGTTCCGCATTCTCAACTCAAGCAAGGGCCCGGCGGTGCGTGCCACCCGTGCCCAGGCGGACCGCATTTTGTACAAGGCGGCCATTCGCCAGCGGCTGGAAAACCAGCCTAATTTATGGCTGTTTCAGCAAGCGGTCGACGACCTGATGGTGGAAGGCGATCGTGTGGTCGGCGCGGTGACGCAAGTGGGCATTCGCTTCAGCTCGAGCACCGTGGTGCTGACGGCCGGCACTTTTCTGGACGGCAAGATCCATGTCGGGCTCAACAACTATGCTGCCGGGCGCGCCGGTGACCCGCCGGCGGTGTCTCTGAGCGCCCGCCTGAAGGAACTTAAATTACCGCAGGGCCGCCTGAAAACCGGCACGCCACCACGGCTGGACGGTCGCAGCATCGACTTCAGCAAGTGCATTGCGCAGCCCGGTGATGGCATGCCGGGCGGCATGAGCCCGCAGATGCCGGTGTTCAGCTTCATGGGCCGACCCGAGCAACACCCGCAGCAAATGCCGTGCTGGATCACCCACACCAATGAACGCACCCATGACATCATTCGCAGCGGTTTTGACCGCAGCCCCATGTTCACCGGCAAGATCGAAGGGGTGGGGCCGCGCTATTGCCCCAGTGTGGAAGACAAAGTCAACCGCTTTGCCGACAAGGACAGCCACCAGATTTTCCTGGAGCCTGAAGGCCTGACCACCCATGAGTACTACCCCAACGGCATCAGCACCAGTTTGCCATTTGACATTCAGTATGCGCTGGTGCGCTCCATGCCAGGGCTGGAAAACGCCCACATTCTGCGGCCCGGTTACGCCATCGAATACGATTACTTTGACCCGACGCAGCTGAAAAGCTCGTTTGAAACCAAGGTCATCGGCGGTCTGTTTTTTGCCGGCCAGATCAATGGCACCACCGGCTATGAAGAGGCGGCGGCGCAGGGCTTGTTTGCCGGCATCAACGCCGCGCTGCAGGTGCGCGCCATGGGCGGCGGTAATGCCCAGGCCAGTGCGGCGGGCGCCATCAGCTACACCGGCGACATGTGGTTGCCTGGCCGTGACGAGGCTTACCTCGGTGTGCTGGTCGATGACCTGATCACCAAAGGCGTGACTGAGCCCTACCGCATGTTCACTAGCCGTGCCGAGTTCCGGCTGCAGCTGCGCGAAGACAATGCCGATGCCCGTTTGACCGAGTTCGGTCGGCAGTTGGGGCTGGTGGATGATGCTCGCTGGCAAGCCTTTAACCAGAAACGTGACGCTGTTTCACGTGAAACAGAGCGTTTGCGGTCGATTTGGGTCAGTCCCAAAAACCTGGACGCGGCTGAAGCCGCGCGGGTGCTTGGCAAGGCCATTGACCACGAATACAACCTGGCTGAACTGCTGCGTCGGCCTGAGGTGACTTATGAATCGCTGATGTCCCTGAACGACGGAAAATACGCCCTGGCGGAACTTCCCGTGGGTGTTTCACGTGAAACAGGCGTGCTGTCACCGGCTGGGGCCCTGGCGGCTGCGGTGATCGAACAGGTCGAAATTGCCTCCAAATATTCGGGCTACATTGACCGCCAAAAGGACGATGTGCTGCGCGCCGCCCACTATGAAAAGCTCAGGCTGCCGCAAGACCTCGACTACATGCAGGTGGGTGCCCTGAGCATCGAGGCACGGCAAAAGCTGAACCGCCACAAGCCGGAAACATTGGGGCAAGCTTCGCGCATCTCAGGCATCACCCCGGCGACCATTTCCTTGTTGACCATCCATTTAAAAAAGACCAAGTTCAAAGGCTTTGCAAGCATCGCATCCGAGAGCGAGGCCGCCTGATGCAAACGCTGGCAGTCAGATTGCGCGCCGGTCTGGTGGCGCTGGACCTGAGCCTGAGCGATGTGCAAATCGACAGCTTGTTGGCTTATCAGTCACTGATCGGGAAATGGAGCAAGGTCTATAACCTGACGGCAGTGCGCGACCCGGACGACATGCTGACGCACCATCTGCTGGACAGCCTGGCGGTTATTTCACCCTTGCGGCGGCAGCTGGCGCTGCTGGCTCCGAGTCCGCGAGTCGAACCAGTTCGTTTGCTGGATGTGGGCTCAGGCGCCGGTTTGCCTGGAGTGGTGATCGCCATTTGCTGTCCCGACATCCGGGTGGATTGCGTCGATACCGTGGGCAAGAAAGCTGCTTTCATCCAGCAGGTAGCCGTCACGCTGAAGTTGCCCAACTTGCGTGGTGTGCATGCTCGTGTCGAAACTTTGACGGATAAATACCAAGTCATCAGCTCGCGCGCTTTTGCATCGCTGTCCGACTTCACCAACTGGTCGGTGCAGGCCGTGGCGCCTCAAGGCGTCTGGCTGGCCATGAAAGGCAAGCATCCCGTTGATGAGCTGGCTGCCTTGTCGCCTGACGTTCAGGTGTTTCACGTGGAACATCTCACTGTGCCGGGCCTGGAGGCAGAGCGTTGTTTGATCTGGATGAAGCCAGTTGTTCATTGCGATCAATAATGGGCAGACGGCCCGCATAACAGGGGATGGACATGTTTGGTGTTTCCGACTTCGGCGCGTTTGTGCTGGCTTTCATCGTGTTGCTGTTCATTCCCGGGCCGGGCAATCTGGCCATCATCACGTCCACCACCAAGGGTGGCATTCTGGGCGGGTTGGCCGCCACCTTTGGCCTGATGCTGGGGGACCAGGTGTTGTTGTGGCTGGCGGTGGCAGGTCTTGCCGCGCTGCTCATGGCTTACCCGACGGCGTTCAATGCGGTGCAATGGCTGGGTGCTGCGTATCTCGCCTGGCTGGGCTTCAAGATGCTCATGGCCAAGCCCGGGGCGCCCGCCATCATCCACATCAGGCCGCGCCATTATTTTCAGCAAGCCCTGGCCATCACGGTGCTCAACCCGAAAGCGATCGTGTTTTACATGGCCTTCCTGCCGCTGTTCATTGATCCGGCAGCGCACCGCGGTTGGTTGACCTTTGGCGTCATGGCGCTGACCGTGGCGGTGTTGGCATTCATTTATTGTTTTGCCGTGGTGTTGTTGACACATTTTTTGGCCGAACGGTTGCGCGCCAGCCCTGTGGCGTCCTCGGTCTTGCAGAAGCTGGCCGGTGTTTGCCTGATTGGTTTTGGATTTAAGCTGGCGATATCGCGTTAAAACACGAGCCGTAGAGCCCAATTACACTAGCGCCCATGTTTCACGTGAAACATGTCCTCGATTCTCCAACCGGGTAAGCATTCATGGCCAAAATTTTCTGTATTGCCAACCAAAAGGGGGGTGTGGGCAAGACCACCACCACAGTCAATTTGGCAGCAGGTTTGGCCAAGGTGGGGCAGCGCGTGTTGATGGTCGACCTGGACCCGCAGGGCAATGCCACCATGGGCTCGGGGGTGGACAAGCGCAAGCTGGACTTGACGGTATACGACGTGTTGCTGGAGTCCGCTTCCATTGCCGAGGCCCGGGTTCAAAGCAGCAAGCTGGTCGATGCCGGGTGTGGCTATGACATTCTGGGCGCCAACCGCGAACTGGCTGGGGCCGAGGTTGAAATGGTGGAACTGGAGCGCCGCGAAAAGCGCCTGAAAAATGCACTCGCTCAAGTTGCCCAAGACTACGACTTCATTCTGATTGACTGCCCGCCCAGCCTGTCGATGCTCACCCTCAACGGTTTGTGCTGTGCCCATGGCGTGATCGTGCCGATGCAGTGCGAATACTTCGCGCTTGAGGGCCTGGCCGATCTGGTCAACACCATCAAGCAGGTGCATGCCAACCTGAACAAGGAACTGGCCATCATCGGTTTACTGCGCGTCATGTTTGACCCGCGCATCACCCTGCAGCAGCAGGTGAGCGAACAACTCAAGACGCGTTTTGGCGACAAGGTGTTCAACACCGTGATTCCGCGCAATGTGCGCCTGGCCGAGGCGCCCAGTTACGGGGTGCCGGGGGTTGTTTTTGATCCGTCGAGCAAAGGCGCCCAAGCCTTCCTTGCATTTGCCGAGGAAATGGTGCTTCGGATTAATTCACAGTGACGGATTTCGCCAACATTCTCATCTTGCCTGGCTGGCAAGGCTCTGGCCCGCAGCACTGGCAAAGCCTGTGGCAAGCCCGGCATGGCTACCCGCGCGTGGAGCAGCACGACTGGCTGCGGCCGCTGCGCGGCGACTGGATTGCTCGTCTTGAAGACGT
>JBASJO010000560.1:0-1713 GCA_049655365.1 Rhodoferax sp.
GGGGCTGGATGATGGAGCGCGTTATGCCTTTATGAAGCGCTTTGACCTCTATATGCAGCGCGGCGGCGGCTAGGAGCCTGGGCGACAGAGCGTTCTGCTGCGTGTCCCCCGCCCTGCGGGCTCCTCCTTTTACCTGCGCAGAATGCTCTGCCGCCCAAGCTCCTGGTGGGTCAGGCTGATGCTCTGATGAAAAACTCGGCCGTCCTGATGCCCGCCACGGTGAGCAGCAGTGAGCCGAACAGGTGCAGGGCGGCCGTACCAACACCCAGCAGGTAGCGTTGTTGCCCGAGCATGCCGACCACTTCAGCTGAAAAGCTGGAAAAGGTGGTGAGCGCGCCCAGAAAGCCGGTGATGATCGCCAGCCGCCAAGCCGGATCCAACTGCGGCAGGGCCTGAAACACCGCCACCGCCACGCCCACCAGGTAGCCTCCCACCAGGTTCGCCGCCAGCGTGCCCAGGGGCAGCGCTGCGCCGGGGTTGAGCCACACACCCAGTCCCCAGCGAGCCAGCGCGCCCAGGCAGGCGCCCACACAGATGGCCAGCACGGAAAGCATGCGATGAGGTCCGCTGTACTTTATTTTTTGGCAGCAGGCGCTGCCTTGAAGACGGCACCGTTGACGGTCACGCCTTCACCAGAAAAGTTGGCCGCCTTGATTTCTGCGATGCCCTGCACCCGCGTGATGAAGTCGTTCCAGTCCTTGAAGTTGCCTTTTTTGCGTTCCAGGAGAATTTTGGCCGAGGTGCCCGGGCCAATGCCCTTGATGCTGTCAAGTTCGGCCTCGTTGGCTTTGTTGATGTCCAGCGCGGCATGGCACGACAGGGCAGACATCAGCACGACGAGGGCGAGGGATTTTTTTAACATGGCAGTCTCCTTGAATGTTGTTTGGATTTAGCCCTGCTGTGCCAGCCACTGCACATACTGGGCTACCCCCGTTTGTACATCCGCAAAGACATGATCGCAACCGGTGGCGCGCAGCGCGCCCAGGTCAGCCTGGGTGTAACACTGGTACTTGCCACGCAGTGCGTCGGGGAAAGGGATGTACTCCAGCAGGCCTTCGGCGCTGAGCGCTGCCAGTGTCAGGGGCGCCTGGCCGCCAGCCTGGCGCAGTGCATTGACGACCGAACTGGCGACGTCGTTGAAGGGCTGGGCGCGACCGCTGCCAAGGTTGAAAATGCCCGAGATGCCGGGGTGGTCGAAAAACCACAGGTTGATCGCGACCACGTCGTCAATAAAGACGAAGTCGCGCATTTGCGCGCCTGGGGCATAGCCACCGTAGTCGCCAAACAGCTTGACCTTGCCCTCGGCCTGGAACTGGTTGAACTGGTGAAACGCGACGCTGGCCATGCGCCCCTTGTGCTGTTCGCGCGGGCCATAGACATTGAAGTAGCGAAAGCCGACCACCTGGCGGGTGAGGCCGGCCAGGGCGTTCTCGAACTTTGGTCCGCACTCCAGGCGCATGCGCTGGTCAAACAGCAGTTTGGAGTAACCGTAGACATTGAGCGGGCGCTCAAAAGCGGGTGCTTCGCGGAAGGTGTCCGAGCCGCCGTAAGTGGCGGCGCTGGAGGCATAGAGCAGGCGGGCGCCACGCTTCTGGCAGGTCTGGTACAACTGCACCGAGGTGCTGTAGTTGTTTTGCATCATGTACTGGCCGTTGCTCTCCATGGTGTCGCTGCAGGCACCCTCATGAAAAACGGCTTCGACCTTGCCGTAGG
>JBASJO010000561.1:0-1890 GCA_049655365.1 Rhodoferax sp.
TTACACGGCTGCACCCACCAAGTGGTGGCCGACCGCATCGAAGCCGGCACCTTCCTGTGTGCTGTGGCCGCGGCCGGTGGCGACGTGGTGGTGCAGCATGCCCGCATTGAGCACCTGGAAGCCGTGGTGGAAAAATTGCGTGACGCAGGTGTCACCGTGACCAAGGTGCCCGACGGTATCCGGGTGCAGTCAGGCGGTGCGGCTCAGCTCAAGGCGCAGCATTTCCGCACCACCGAATACCCCGGCTTTCCGACCGACATGCAGGCCCAGTTCATGGCGCTCAACACCGTGGCCAAGGGCTCGGCGCTGGTGACCGAAACCATTTTTGAGAACCGCTTCATGCACGTCAACGAGTTGGTGCGTCTGGGCGCCAACATCCAGATCGACGGCAAAGTGGCCATGGTGGAAGGTGTGCGCGCATTGTCCGGCGCCACCGTGATGGCGACCGACCTGCGCGCCTCGGCCAGCCTGGTGATTGCCGGCCTTGTGGCCGAAGGCGAAACCCTGGTGGACCGCATCTACCACCTCGACCGGGGTTACGACCAGATGGAAGCCAAGCTGCGCGGCCTGGGCGCCGACATCGAAAGAGTCAAGTCATGATCACGCTGGCCCTGTCCAAAGGACGCATTTTTGAAGAAACCCTGCCGCTGCTCAAAGCCGCCGGCATCGAGGTACTGGAAGACCCGGAAAAATCGCGCAAGCTGATCCTCGCCACCAACCAGCCCGATGTGCGCGTGCTGGTGGTGCGCGCCACCGACGTGCCCACCTATGTCCAGTACGGCGGCGCCGACCTTGGCATCACGGGCAAGGACACGCTGCTGGAGCATGGCAGTGAGGGCCTGTACCAGCCGCTCGACCTGCAAATTGCCAAGTGCCGCATCAGCGTGGCGGTGCGCTCGGATTTTGACTATAAGAGTGCGGTCAAAAAAGGCTCGCGCCTGACCGTGGCTACCAAATACGTCGCGATCTCAAGGGACTTTTTTGCCACCAAGGGCGTGCACGTGGACTTGATCAAGCTCTACGGCAGCATGGAGCTGGCGCCGCTGGTGGGCATGGCCGATGCGATCGTCGACCTGGTCTCGACCGGCAACACCCTCAAGGCCAACCACCTGGTCGAGGTCGAGCACATCATGGACATCAGCTCGCGCCTGGTGGTCAACCAGGCCACCCTCAAGCTCAAGCAGGTTCCCATTCGCCGCATCATTGATGCGTTCGCCTCCGCCATCGGCAAATAAATCTGCAATGAACGCCATGTCACTCGCCGCTACGCCCGCCCGCCTGTCAACCGCCAGCAGCGCTTTTGAGGCCGAGTTCAAGGCGCGCCTGCATTGGTCGGCGGAAACTGACGCCGGCATCGAGCAGCGCGTGGCCGACATCCTGCGTGATGTGCAGGTGCGTGGCGATGCCGCCGTGCTGGACTACACCGCGCGTTTTGATGGCCTGCAAGCCAGCGCGATGGCCGAGCTGGAACTGACCCAGGCCGAGCTCAAGGTGGCTTTTGATGGCTTGCCTGTGGTGCAGCGTGAAGCCTTGCAAGCCGCCGCAGCGCGTGTGCGCAGTTACCACGAAGCGCAGCGCAAGGCCAGTGGCGAGAGCTGGAGTTACCGGGACGAAGACGGCACGCTGCTGGGCCAAAAGGTCACGCCGCTGGACCGGGTCGGTATTTACGTGCCCGGCGGCAAGGCCGCTTACCCGAGCAGCGTGCTGATGAACGCCATTCCGGCGCACGTGGCGGGTGTGGCCGAAATCATCATGGTGGTGCCCACGCCCAAAGGTGAGAAGAATGCACTGGTCTTGGCCGCCGCCTATGTGGCCGGTGTCACTCGCGCCTTCACCATCGGCGGCGCCCAGGCGGTGGCTGCGCTGGCTTACGGCACGGCCACCATCTCC
>JBASJO010000562.1:0-2001 GCA_049655365.1 Rhodoferax sp.
ACCCGGTCGGCGCCTTCGCGGTCGGCCTTGTAGTGGTCGATCAGGCCGCTGTGATCCAGCGTGAGCTCAATGGTTTCGCGCAGGCTCAGACCCTGCGTCTGCTCGCGCAGCACGTCGATGCCCGCCAGAAAGGCGCCAATGTTGGTGCCCGCCTTGCCGCTGAGCCCACTGACGGCGTCGCTGAGCGAGCAGCCGCTGGCGCGCGCCGCATCCTGCAACTGCTCCAGGCTGCGCATGCCGATGCCGCGCGGCGGAAAGTTGACCGCGCGCAAAAAACTGGTGTCGTCGCGCGGGTTCTCCAGCAGACGCAGGTAGGCCAGCGCGTTCTTGATTTCGGCGCGCTCAAAAAAGCGCAAGCCGCCATACACCTTGTACGGCATGCCCGCGTTGAACAGCGCGGTCTCAATCACGCGGCTTTGCGCGTTGGAGCGGTACAGCACGGCAATTTCCTTGCGATCGAAGCCCTCGCGCACCAACTGCTTCATCTCGTCCACCATCCACTTGGCCTCGGCAAAGTCGCTGGGCGACTCAAACACCCGCACCGGCTCGCCCGGACCCTGGGCGGTGCGCAGGTTCTTGCCCAGGCGTTTGCTGTTATGGCCGATCAGTGCATTGGCGGAATCCAGGATATTGCTGCCGCTGCGGTAGTTTTCTTCGAGCTTGATCTGGTGCCGCACGCCAAACTCGCGCACAAAGTCGGCCATGTTGCCCACCCGCGCGCCGCGAAAGGCGTAAATGCTCTGGTCATCGTCCCCAACGGCCAGCACACAGCCGGTGGGCTGAAAGGCACCGTCGACCGTGCTGTGGGCGCCAGTGCCGGCCAGCATCTTGATCCAGGCGTATTGCAGCTTGTTGGTGTCCTGAAACTCGTCGATCAGAATGTGCTTGAAGCGGCGCTGGTAGTGCTCACGAATCGGATCGTTGTCGCGCAGCAGTTCATAGCTGCGCAGCATCAGCTCACCAAAGTCGACCACGCCTTCGCGCTGGCACTGCTCCTCGTACAGCTGGTAGATCTCGATCTTTTTGCGCGTTTCGTCGTCGCGCGCCTCGACCATGTTGGGGCGCAGGCCGTCTTCCTTGCAGCCGCCAATGAACCACTGGATCTGCTTGGGCGGAAAACGCTCGTCATCGATGCCGAACTGCTTGTACAGGCGCTTGATGCTCGACAACTGGTCTTGCATGTCCAGAATCTGGAAACTCTGCGGCAGATTGGCCAGCTTATAGTGGGCGCGCAAAAAGCGGTTGCACAGGCCGTGGAAGGTGCCAATCCACATGCCGCGCACGTTAAGCGGCAGCATGCTGGCAAGGCGCGTCATCATCTCCTTGGCGGCCTTGTTGGTGAAGGTGACCGCCAGGATACCGCCGGGCGACACCTGCCCGGTTTGCAGCAGCCAGGCAATACGCGTGGTGAGCACCCGGGTTTTACCAGAGCCCGCCCCGGCCAGAATCAGCGCGTGCTCAGCGGGCAGCGTGACGGCAGCCAGCTGCTCGGGGTTCAGGTTGTTCAACAGGCCGGCATCTGGCGCGCTGGGAAAGGTCAGGTTTGAAAACATGAGGGCATTGTAGAAAGCCGCCCAAGCTCTATAGAATCAAGCACCGGGCCCAAGCAATTGCGGCCCGGTTTTTTTTGAACAGGTGCCAGACCATGGAAATTTTTGACTACGACAACATCCTGCTGCTGCCCCGCAAATGCCGGGTGGAAAGCCGCTCCGAGTGCGATGCCAGCGTGGAACTGGGGCCGCGGCGCTTTCGCATCCCGGTGGTGCCCGCCAACATGAAAACCGTGGTGAGCGAAGAGATTTGCATCTGGCTGGCGCAAAACAACTACTTTTACGTGATGCACCGCTTCGACCTGGACAACGTGCAGTTTGTCAAAGCCATGCACGCGCGCGGCCTGTACGCCTCCATTTCCCTGGGCGTCAAGCCACCCGACTACGCCACGGTGGACCAGTTGGTGGCGCTGGGCCTGGCGCCGGAGTACATCACCATCGACATCGCCCA
>JBASJO010000563.1:0-3255 GCA_049655365.1 Rhodoferax sp.
ATCAGGAATGGTCAAGCAGCGGCTCACGCTGATGGAAGAACTCAAGGCGGCCAGCTTCGCGGCGCACGGCCAACTGCACTGCGCGCCTTTCTTTGTGGCGCTGGCGGCCGGCCAGTTGCCACTGGAATCGTATGTCGGACAACTGCGCGCCTTGGCGCTCATTCACGGCGTGCTGGAGCAAGCGCTGACCGACAGTACCGATCAGCATGTCGCCCAAGTCTGGCACAAGGACATGTGCAAACTGGCCCTGATCGCACAGGATCTGCAATACTTTGACCCGCGCCATGTGGCCGACCTGAAGGAATCGGTGGCAGAAGCCCAGCTTGTTGCGCAACAACTTCGCCTGCAATTCATCGAGCAGCCGCTGACCCTGCTGGCCTGTCTTTATGTGATGGAGGGATCCATGTTGGGCGCCGTGGTCGTGCGGCCCATGCTTGCCCGCGCCTTGTTGCTCAAGGATGAGAAAGGCCTGGGCTATTTGGGCGGGAACGGGGCTGATACACAAAGCCGTTGGCAAAAGTTCAAGCAGGCCATGAACGCGCTGGTGCTCGATGTGGCGCAACGCCAGCAATTGGCCAGCGCTGCCGTTGCCTTCTTCCAGCAACTGGAAACCATCTTTCTGGCCTTGTACCCGTTTGCGCCTGAATCCAGGGTCTTTCTGGTCACCTCCATCAACCCGGAGGCTGGCTACCATGCGATACCGGCCGATGCGCGCGAGGTACAGGCGGCCCTGCGTGCTGGCGACCTGTGTTGGCAGCGTTTTCCTTATTTCGAGCGGCGTTATGGGGAGCGCGGCGGGCGTTTTGCCCGCAGCGATGCCGCCTGGCAGGCGACGCTGCACCAATACCCAGCCACGCAAATCCTGCAACAGGTGCGCTGGCTCGCTCGCGTGCTGGCAGGCCGTGGCATGCCAAGCTGTTTGCTTGAAAGACAACTCGAAATTCTGGTCACCGAACTCGTAGCGGCCATTCCCGAACGGCAATCCAGCTACGAGAAATTGTTGATCGGAGCAGTCGACCTGCAGTCGTCTCGGCGCAAATATTTGAGCGATGCGCAACTCCAAAGCCTGGCCGATGGCTTTGACCAGACGGCGGGGGAACAATGGCGCGCGTACCTGCCAGACATTGGCTTGTTGATCGGCTATGCCATCACCGATGATTTGAACGGCAGTGTCCATGCGGTCCAGAACCTGCGGCGCTGGCTCACCGACGCATCGCGCTTCCCGGACGAATGGATCTCTGCGGTTTATCAGACGCTGGCGCAAGCCATAAAAATGGCATTCCCTCAAGCCCATGCCCAGTGGCATCATGAGGCGATACCCAGGCATGGCGGCATTGAGGAGTCTGTATATCAAACCTATGTGGCAGCGCTGTTGGCTGGTAATCGTGTTCTTTGCGCCGGGATGGTTCAATCGTTGATGACCCAGGGGGCCAGCGTCCAGGACTTGTACATCGGGCTGCTTCAGCGCGCCATGTACGACGTGGGAGAGCGCTGGGAGCACGAGCAAATGACGGTCGCGTCGGAACACCTGGCCACGGCCATCACGGGGCAGATGCTGAGCCTGATACTGTCTCAGGCCAGCAAGGATCACAAGAAGAATAAAAGCATGGTCATTGCTTGTGTTGCGGATGAGTTTCACCAACTTGGCGCGCGCATGATGGCTGATTTCTGTCAAATCCGCGGATGGGACAGTCACTTTCACGGGGCCAACACAAGCATCGCGGATTTGCTGCACACCATCGAGACCCTTCATCCGACCCTGCTGGGCTTGTCATTGAGCCTGCCGTCCAACCTGGCTTCACTGATCAAAACCATCGACGTCATCAGCCACCACCACCCCGAACTGCCGATTCTGGTGGGCGGGCAGGCGTTCCGCTGGGCCGGTATGGAGACCCTGCAAACCTACCCCAACACCACCTGCATTGCTTCACTGGATGAGTTTGCGCAAAAACTCGCACAGTACGAGGCTTGAGAACTTTTTTTACCGCGACGGTACTGGCGACCACTTCTGGCTGAGAATGGAACCCCATGGTGATCACCGAAGCGGAGCCCTTCAGCCAACCCGGACCACAATACCCCGCGCATGTTGCAGGGGCCCGGTACCGACCGTGCCACGCTTGACCGGGTGCGCGAGGCATTGACCCAATGGCGGCCGATCCGCGCGGAACTGCTGAATTACCGCAAGGACGGAACGTCGTACTGGAATGAATTCGAGATTGTTCCCGTGGCCAATGAGCAGGGCTGGTTCACCCACTGGGTGTCGGTGCAGCGTGACACCACCGAGCGCAAGCAGATGGAAGAACGGGTGCACCAACTCGCTTTCTATGACCCGCTCACCCACCTGCCCAATCGCAGGTTGATGAACGACCGCTTGAGCCAGGCCCTGGCGGCCAGCAGGCCTCTGTCAGCGACCTGCTGAAGTGGGCTGATACCGCGATGTACCAGGCCAAAAATGCTGGCCGCAATGCCATCCGGTTTTATCAAGCCAAGGGGCAAGTTTTAGCTGGTAGCCGAGGACGACGCGAGCGATCCGCGTCAGGCGACCGCCGTGGCACAAAAGCTGTGTGACTCCAAAGTGGTCGGTCACCTGCAATCGGGCACCACCATCCCGGCTTCCTCGGTGCACAACAAATGCGATTTGCCGCACATCACGGTCGCAGCCCCCAACCCCGACGTCACCAAACGCGGCGACGCCACCACCTTCCGCCTGATTGCCGACGACAACGCGCTGGGCGCGGCGCTGGCCGTGCATGCCAATGACAAACTGAAACTCAAAACGGTCGCCGTGATCGATGCCCGCACGGCTTATGGCCAGGGCCTGGCCAATGTGTTCAAGGCCACCGCCAAGCAAAAGAGCATGCAAGTCCTGGCTGAAGAATTCACCACCGACAAGGCCACCGACTTCATGGCCATCCTGACCAACATCGCTTTCACCCCCAAAGGTGAGTTGACCGTACCCGCCGTGACGCTGTACGCGTTCAAGAACAACGTGCGCGCTGAAATGAACTGATGCGGCAAGGCTTGGCGGGCGCGGCACGGGCATAGTCCGGTATATTTCACGCATGTCGCATTCCTCCAAAACTCTTTCCATGGCCCAGGTGCTGCTGTGCGGTGCCGCCATCGTCACCCTGTCCATGGGTATCCGCCACGGCTTCGGCCTGTGGCTGCAGCCCATGACACAGAGCCTGGACTGGAACCGTGAAACCTTTGCTTTTGCGCTGGCCATTCAAAACCTGACCTGGGGCGTGACCGGCA
>JBASJO010000564.1:0-3498 GCA_049655365.1 Rhodoferax sp.
CTCAAGCACACGGCCCGTGCGCTGGCCCTTGAGGCCGGCGTGCCCTTGCTGCCCGGCACCGGCCTGCTGGCCGACCTCAATGCGGCGCTCTTTCACGCCGACCTCATTGGCTATCCGGTGATGCTCAAGAGCAGCGCCGGTGGCGGTGGCATTGGCATGCAGATGTGTCCGGATGCTGAGACGCTGCGTACCGCCTTCGAGTCGGTGAAACGGCTGGCGCAGTCCAATTTTTCGGATGCCGGGGTCTTCCTGGAGCGTTTCATCAGTGATGCGCGCCACATCGAGGTGCAGATTTTTGGCGACGGCGCGGGCAACGTGCTGGCCCTCGGTGAGCGTGACTGTTCACTGCAGCGGCGCAACCAGAAGGTGGTGGAAGAAACACCGGCGCCCAATTTGCGCACTGACGTGCGCCAGGCGCTGCTCGACACGGCGCGCAAGCTGGCCAGCAAAGCCTGTTACCGCTCGGCCGGCACGGTGGAATTTGTCGTGGATGCGGCCACCCAGGAATTTTTCTTCCTGGAAGTCAACGCCCGCCTGCAGGTGGAGCATGGCGTCACCGAGGCGGTGACCGGGGTCGATCTGGTGGACTGGATGGTGCGCCTGGCCGCCGGTGACATGCCCGACCTCAACACGCTGCAGGTGGTGGCGCGCGGCCATGCGGTGCAGGCGCGTCTGTACGCCGAAGACCCGGCGAAGAATTTTCAGCCGTCCACCGGCTTGTTGACCGAGGTGCGTTTTCCGGGCGACATCCGGGTCGACACCTGGATTACGCGCGGCAGCGAGGTCAGCGCCCATTACGACCCGATGCTGGCCAAGCTGATCGCGCACGGTGATGACCGGGCGCAGGCGCTCGCCAAGCTGGCCCGGGCGCTCGATGACACCCGCATCGCCGGGCTCGAGTCCAACCTCGACTACCTGCGCGCCGTGATGCATTTCGTGCCGTTCACCGACGGGCGCCACACCACGCGCAGCCTGGCCACGTTCAGCGCGCCCAGCCACGCCATCGACGTGCTGAGTCCGGGCGTGCAAAGCTCGGTGCAGGACTGGCCGGGGCGCCTGGGTTACTGGGATGTGGGTGTGCCGCCTTCGGGCCCGATGGACGCACTGGCGCTGCGTCTGGCCAACCGCCTGGTGGGCAACCCGGAAGGCGCGGCGGCGCTGGAGATCACGGTGGCGGGGCCGGGCTTGCGCTGCCGCAGTGCCACGCAAGTCGCAGTGACCGGTGCGCCCATCGAGTTGTCGCTGGACGGTGCGCCCCTGCCCATGAACACACTGGTCACGCTGCAGGCCGGGCAAACACTGCGCCTGGGTCGCATCACCGGTGCCGGTTGTCGCGCCTACCTGGCCGTGGCCGGCGGCATTGACGTGCCCGATTATTTGGGTAGCAAAGCCACCTTCACGCTGGGCCAGTTTGGCGGCCATGGCGGTCGTGTGCTGCGCACGGGTGATGTGCTGCACATCGGTCAGCTTGGCAGCTTGCCTGTCATGCAGCCAGAGACCGCAGCGGCCCTGGTGCCGAGCTACAGCAGCCATTGGGATATTGGCGTGCTGGTGGGGCCCCATGCTGCGCCCGATTTTTTCACCGACGATGACATGGCGATGTTTTTTGCCACCGACTGGCAGGTCCACTACAACTCCAGCCGCACCGGCGTGCGTCTGATCGGCCCCAAACCTGGCTGGGCGCGCCGCGATGGCGGCGAGGCCGGGCTGCACCCGTCCAACATCCATGACAACGCCTACGCCATTGGCGCGATTGATTTCACCGGCGACATGCCCGTCATTTTGGGACCCGACGGCCCGAGCCTGGGCGGCTTTGTCTGCCCGGCCACGGTGGTGCAGGCCGAGTTGTGGAAGCTGGGCCAGCTCGCGCCCGGCAACACGGTGCGTTTTGTGCCGCTGCGCCACGCCGATGCCACGGCGATGTTGCACGCCCAGCAGCAGGCGCTGGCGGCGCCGTCCCTCCACGTGCAGGAGACTCTGCCAGTGCCGGCCGCCAGCAGCCAGCCGCTGGATGGCCCGGTGCTGCATCACGTGCCAGCGCAGGGCGACAGCGTCGAGGTCGTGTACCGGCGCGCCGGTGATGCCTATGTGCTGGTCGAGTTTGGCGAGCTGCAGCTCGACCTGACGCTGCGTTTTCTGGTGCACGCCCTGATGGCACGGGTGCAGACGTTGCGTGACACCGGCCAGCTGCCCGGCGTGAGTGACCTGACGCCCGGCATCCGATCCCTGCAGGTGCATTACGACCCGCTGGTCTTGCCGCTGGCCCGGCTGATGGACCACTTGCTGCAGGCGCAAACGGGCCTGAGCCCCAGCACCGACATCGAAGTGCCCAGCCGCACGGTGTGGCTGCCCTTGTCGTGGGACGACCCGGCCACCCAGCTGGCGATAGAAAAATACATGCAGTCGGTCAGCGCCGATGCGCCCTGGTGCCCCAGCAACATCGAGTTCATCCGGCGCATCAATGGCCTGCCCGACATTCAGGCGGTCTATGACATCGTGTTTGAGGCCAGTTACATGGTGCTGGGCCTGGGCGACGTGTACCTGGGTGCGCCGGTGGCGACACCGCTGGACCCGCGGCACCGGCTGGTCACCACCAAGTACAACCCGGCGCGCACCTGGACGCCGGAAAACGCGGTCGGTATTGGCGGCGCCTACCTGTGTGTGTACGGCATGGAAGGCCCCGGCGGTTACCAGTTCGTCGGTCGCACGGTGCAGATGTGGAACCGCTGGCGCGAAACGCCCGAATTTGCCGCCGGCAAACCCTGGCTGTTGCGCTTTTTTGACCAGATCCGCTTCTACCCCATGGGCGCGCAGGAGCTGCTGGACTACCGCAAGGACTTTGTTGCGGGAAGAGTGGGTTTGCGCATCGAGGAGGGCAGCTTTCGATTGTCCGATTACCAGCGTTACCTGGCTGACAACGCGCAATCCATTGCCCAGTTCAAACAGGGCCAGCAAGCCGCCTTCGAGGCCGAGCGGGAACGCTGGCGGCTCGCGGGGGTGTCCGAAGCGCCCGATACCGGTGCCGCCGATGACGCAGCCGCCCGCGCCGCCGCAGCCCAGGCCTTTGACGGCGAGGTGGTGGCGTCCCAGGTGTCGGGCGGGGTCTGGTCGGTACAGACCACGGTGGGCGCGCAGGTCAAGGCTGGCCAGGCGCTGCTGGTGATCGAGTCGATGAAGATGGAAATCACCTTGCACGCCCCTTGTGACGGCTGTATTGAACAACTGCTGTGCACCGAAGGTCAGGCGGTCACCGCCGGCCAAGCCCTGGTGCTGATGCGTCAGTGATGAACCCATTACTTTATAAGGAAATGAAGATGCTTGATTTGTCCATTCCCGCGTTGCGGGCCCGTTACCTGGATGGCAGCCTGACGCCGATGGCGCTGGTCGAGGCCTTGCACGCGCAGATGCTGGCGGAAGATGCAGCTCTGGATCGCCATGTCTGGATTCGCCGTCTCACGCTCGATGAAATGCGCGCCTTTGCAGCGGCACTGACCGGGC
>JBASJO010000565.1:0-3004 GCA_049655365.1 Rhodoferax sp.
AGCGCGTGACCTCGATGCGGTCGCCGTGCATCAGGGAGGCCAGCGACTGCATGTCGAAGCTGGCGCTGGCATCCCGGCCGGCCACCAGCTCGATGGCGATTTTGGACGTGTTGGCCAGCACGATGGGCCGGTTGGACAAGGTGTGCGGCGCAATCGGCACCATCAGCCAGCCCGGCACCGACGGGTGCATCAGCGGCCCGCCCGACGACAAGGCGTAAGCGGTGGAGCCGGTGGGCGTGGCAATGATCAAGCCATCGGCGCGCTGGTTGGCGACAAAATGGCCGTCCACCTCCACCCGCAACTCCACCATGCCCGCAGTGGCGCCGCGATTCAGCACCACGTCGTTCATGGCCATGGCCTGGAAAACGCAGTGGCCGTCGCGCATCACCCGGGCGTTCATCAGGCTGCGGTGGTCTTCCACGTAGGCGCCGCGCAGCATTTGCGTCAGGCTGGTGGCGAAGCTGCCATAAGGTACGTCGGTGATAAAGCCCAGTCGGCCCTGGTTGATGCCGATCAGCGGCACGCCATACGGTGCCATTTGCCGGCCAATGCCCAGCATGGTGCCGTCGCCCCCCACCACCAGGCCCAAATCGCATTGCTTGCCAATTTGCGCCACGCTCAGCGCCGGGTAGTCGGTCATGCCCATGTTGAGCGCGGTGTCCTGCTCCATGGCCACATCACAGCCCAGATCGTCCAGAAAATGGGCCACGGCCACCAGCGCGGCGCGCGAGTTGGCACCACTGACGCCCGCAGAGTTGGTTTGGTACTTGCCGACCAGGGCAACGTGCTTGAATTTGGACTTCATTTGCAAATTACATCACTAAAATGAAAGCATGCTCGATGATCGTGCCAAGTTATTACTCAAAGCGCTGGTAGAACGCTACATTGCCGACGGCCAACCCGTGGGTTCGCGCACTTTGTCGCGCGCCTCCGGCCTGGATTTGTCGCCAGCCACCATCCGCAACGTGATGTCGGACCTGGAAGAGCTGGGCCTGATCGCCAGCCCGCACACCTCGGCCGGGCGCATACCCACGGCGCGTGGTTACCGGCTGTTTGTCGACACCATGCTGACGGTGCAGCGCGGCCAGATCGGCACCCCCAGCCTGGCGCATGACCAGCCGCAAAAAGTCATCTCCAACGCCGCCAACCTGCTGTCCAGCCTGTCGCAATTTGTCGGCGTGGTGATTGCCCCCAAGCGCACCTCGGTGTTCCGGCACATCGAGTTTTTGCGGCTGTCCGAGCGGCGCCTGCTGGTCATCATCGTGTCGCCCGAAGGTGACGTGCAAAACCGGGTCATTTTTACCGAGGTCGACTACACCCAGTCGCAACTGGTGGAAGCCGCCAACTACCTCAATGCGAATTACGTCGGCCTGGCCATCGAACAAGTGCGCGAGCGCCTGAAAAACGAGGTCGACAGCCTGCGTGTGGAAATTGCCAGCCTGATGCACGCCGCCGTGGCCGCCAACACCGACGCCATGACCGAAGCCCAGGACGAAGTGATCATTTCGGGCGAGAAAAACCTGTTGTCGGTCAGTGATTTTTCCAACGACATGGGGCATTTGCGCCGTGCCTTCGACCTGTTCGAACAAAAGGCCCAGCTGATGCGCCTGCTCGACGTGACCGGTCAGGCTGAGGGCGTGCGCATTTTCATTGGCGGCGAAAGCCAGGTGGTGCCGTTCGAAGACCTTTCCATCGTCAGCGCCCCCTACGAGGTGGACGGCCAGGTGGTCGGTACGCTGGGTGTGGTGGGCCCGACCCGCATGGCCTATGACCGCATGATCCAGATCGTCGACATCACCTCCAAGTTGGTCAGCAACGCGCTAAGCCACCACAAATAAGGCTTGGGTGCCCCGTACAATCCGCGCTTCGGTCGGGGCGTTAGCTCAGTTGGTTAGAGCAGAGGACTCATAATCCTTTGGTCCACAGTTCAAGTCTGTGACGCCCTACCATTGTTTATGCGCCACAGCGCCCGTTTGGGCTCTGTGGCGTTTCTACATTTCTTCGCGACTTTCTACAGTCCTGATCTTCCGGGTGAATGAAGTCAGTGATCCTTTGCTGGACAAGCAGCCTTCGCTGCCTGCCAAAAAGTGCGGCGGCGGTGAGGTTGACCTGCTCAATCAGTCCAGACCCGCTGATGGTGCAGTAACCGACTGGCGCCATGTCGTAAAAATCAAAATAGCCTGCCTGCGATGCACCACGTTCATCCTGAGTCCGGCGCAGTTCCTCGTTCTGCATCTCCAGCTCAACTTGATGCACACCCAGTTCATGCAAGGCATGGTGCAACGCCTCTGGCGACATGGCGCTGAGCTGGCCAGACAGGTCTGAGGTGCTACCCCGATAGGCATCCTCGGCGCGACGTCGCAGGCTTCGCCGCTCGCTCACGGACCCCTCGCTCGAATCTGGCTAAGTTGACTGATGCCGACTACTCATGATTGCTCCGCAATGTTCCGGAAATTATTCCAATGAGCTGGTTGCCCCGTCAAAGATTGACGGCACCGCATTGCAGGGCGACGAGCTGGCGCTTGGGTGGCACCTTGAAACCATAGCGGTCATGATCGATTCAGCATATGTTCACGAGGCTGCGTCGCAAGCTCTCGCACCACCTGGTCGGCGTTGACCCGCAATTGCAGCGCGATGTGGTCGGCCAGTTGCAGCCGGCGCAATAGCCAGGGGCTGAGGTCGCCATCAAACGGGTCGCCCAGCACCGACCATTCCAGCGTTGTCCCAGCTGGCGTTGCGCTTTGCGTGGGCAGGGTGGCCGTGCCCATGGCGGTTTCGATCGCTTGTGCCGTCTGCTGCAAGGGCAGCTCAATTTCATGCGGGTTCAGGCGGCCCCGTTGTTGCAGCAGCATGGTCTTGACCGTGGTCAGCTGGGCCAGCAGTTGGTAGCTCAGGGCCAGCAAGCGGCCCAGCGGCTCCAGCGGGGGGCGCACAGCGCGCGGCTCGGACAGGGAGCGCTGCGTGGCCTGCACCAGCGCTGACAGACTGTCAAACGCCTCACGCC
>JBASJO010000566.1:0-2943 GCA_049655365.1 Rhodoferax sp.
GTCAAGGCTCGGATGGGGGAGAGAGTAAAGCCACTACGTTGATTGACGGACGCTTATAGGCTCATATGGCTTTCGAAAGCTCCATGGCGCGTACTTACCCAACGTCAACAAAAGCTCATGAGCAATGGCTCTAATGCATGCGTATTGTGGACATTGAAGAAACTTACCGTCGACGCCGTCCAGCATGACCATCCATCCTAAGAACACCCCACTTCGGAATCTTTCATAAAGAGGCGTCAAGGCAGGGTCGACGTGCGCACCACCATCCATGCCGGCTACTGCGACCACGATATCCATTCGCGACATTGTTTGCTTATTCTGAGCTTTTGCAACTGGCCCGGACCACCATTCCGGAAATGGTCGTTGCTTTTTGCCAATGAGCGTCGAATCCAACTGAGGCAGATATCCGGCCCCTTCAGGACCAATTTGCATAATGACCAGATTGCATTCGCTCAACAAATTTCGAGGATTGATGGGCGGGGCAACTGAAAAATACCGGCCGCTTCGCAAACCGAGTTGTTGCAGAAGTGAAAGCGAAGTTCGTGACTGATGAAGCAGAACTCGCACTGCTGTCGACATGGGCTTAGAAAATTCAAATTCACCCCTATCGAAGTGCTCACAATATCCAATTAATAAAGTCACTTGCTCTGCGAGTGCGCTTCTCAAATCGTGAGGGGATCGTGCAACTCTAGGCTGATGATTCGTCATTTTGTAGAAAAACGCCGAGAATTGTAGAAACGCCCCAGAACCCGAAAAGGGCGCTGGGGCGCGTCGTTATTGGTGGCCCGGGGCGGAATCGAACCACCGACACAAGGATTTTCAATCCTCTGCTCTACCGACTGAGCTACCAGGCCTAAGCGGCATATTCTAGCAGCGCAATGGGCCATTTTGAGACGCGGGACTGATTTTTCAGATGCGTTTGCGCGTCAGGTCAACACCCAGTTGCTTGAGCTTGCGATACAGGTGGGTGCGCTCCAGGCCGGTCTTTTCAGCGACACGGGTCATGGAGCCATTCTCCTTGGCCAGGTGGAACTCGAAGTAGGCTTTTTCATACTCATCGCGGCCTTCGCGCAGCGGCTTGTCGAGCATGAAGTTTTGCGTGACTTGGGGTCCGGCTTCTGGCGTCGGTTCAACGGCGCTGATGGGCATGTCGGCCAGCGCCACCGTGCCGGCCTTCCCACCCATGGACGACAAGGACGGCATGGACTGGGTGAGCTTGCGCAGGGCGCCGCGGGTCAGACCCTGTTCGACCGCCTTGAGCAGCTTTTGCAGTGTGATCGGTTTTTCTAGAAACGCCAGCGCGCCAATGCGCGTGGCTTCCACCGCCGTGTCGATGGTGGCGTGGCCGCTCATCATGATGACGGGCATGGTCAGGGCACCGGAGGTCGACCATTCCTTCAGCAAGGTAACGCCATCGGTGTCAGGCATCCAGATGTCGAGCAGCACCAGGTCGGGCGCCTCACGCAGGCGGGCGGCACGCGCCTGGGCGGCGTTTTCTGCCAACTCGACGGTGTGCCCTTCATCATTGAGAATCTCACACAAGAGATCGCGAATACCCAGTTCGTCGTCCACTACCAAAATGTTAGCCATGTACTTGTAATTCCCTTGAGATTGGTATGCGCAATGTCACATCAAATTATCGGAGGTCCTGACGCAGGCTCGACTGCGAATGATAACGATACTTGCGCCCCGAGAACTTCGTCGTTGTGCAGGCGGTTCGCAATCGACACCCGACTGGCATGCTCGTCAGCGATTTTCTTGACCACCGCCAGACCCAGTCCGGTGCCTTTGTCCTTGGTGGTCACATAGGGCTCGAAGGCCCGCTTCAGAATGTGGTCCGGGAACCCGGTACCGCAGTCCACCACCACCAGGCGTACCCGGCGCGCACTGGCTTGCCACTGGGTCTTCACCAGCACGGCGTGATCGGCATCGGCCTGGCCCGCGCTCACGGTGGCATCCTGGGCGTTTTGCAACAGGTTGTGCAGCACCTGGCGCAGTTGTTGGGTGTCGCCCAGAATGTTGGGGCAAGCGGGATCCAGCTCGGTCTTGACGGGCACCTGCCCGAGGTCGTCGGCATACAGGTGCAACACGTCATTCACCAAGGCATTGAGATTGAGCGGCCGGAGTTCAGCCGCCGGCAGGCGGGCGTAGTCACGGAATTCATTGACCAGGCGCTTCATGGCATCGACCTGGTCGACGATGGTCTTGACCGATTTGGTCAGCATGGCCTGCTCGGGCAGGCCCAGCTTGCCGGTGAGCTTCATCTCCAGCCGCTCGGCTGACAACTGGATCGGGGTCAGCGGATTCTTGATCTCATGCGCCAGGCGCCGCGCCACTTCACCCCAGGCCTGCGCCCTTTGCGCCGACACAATTTCAGAGATGTCGTCGAACACCAGCAAGCGTTGCTCGCCCGGCAAGGCGGCACCACGCGTCACCAAAGTGATCACGTCATGGGCCGGGCGCCCGCTCTGGGCACGGCCGATGCCACCGAGCTCAAAGGACTGTTGCCAATGGTCCAGCGTGCGTTCGCTGTGGGCGCTGAAGAAGTTGTCAAATTGTTCCTGCACCTGCTGGCCAAAGGACTGCAGGCCTTCGATCTCGGCCAGTGCCTGACCCTGGTGCGCAGCCAGTGGCGCGCGCAAGATGCGGGTGGCCCCCGGGTTGGATGCACAAATCAGGCCTTGGGCATCCAGCACCATGACACCCGCCGTGAGGTTGTCCAGAATGGTCTGCAAATTGGCGTGCGCGGCGCTCACTTGCGCCATGCTGGACTGCACCGCCTGGCGCGCATCGGCGAGCTGCTGGGTCATCTGGGCAAATGAGCGGGTCAGGCCGTCGAGTTCATCGCTGCCGTGCAAATAGGTCTTGGGGGTGAGGTCGCCGGCCGCCACCTCGCGCACGCCATCGGCCAGCAGCAGCAGGGGTCGGGCCAACTGGTTACCC
>JBASJO010000567.1:0-1620 GCA_049655365.1 Rhodoferax sp.
GGTGGATGGTGATCTGGTGGTGTGGGACACGCTGGCCATTGCCGAATACCTGGCCGAGCAGTTTCCCGAGAAAGCGCTTTGGCCGCGCGACAAGGCTGCCCGGGCGCGTGCGCGCAGCTTGTGTGCCGAGATGCACAGCGGCTTTACTGGCCTGCGCAGCCATTGCCCGATGAGCATCGAAGCCAGCCTGCCCGCGGTGGGCGCTCTGATCTGGCGTGACCAGCCAGCTGTGCGCGCCGACCTGGCTCGCCTGATCGCCATGTGGCGGCAATGCCTGGTCGAATACGGTGGCCCCATGTTATTTGGCGACTTCAGCGTGGCCGATGCCTTTTATGCCCCGGTCTGCATGCGCCTGCGCAGCTACGCCTTGCCCTTGCCGGCTGACGTGAGTGCCTATGTCGAGCGGGTGTGCGCCTTGCCAAGCGTACGGGCATGGGTTGATGGTGCGCTGGCCGAGCAGGATTTTCTGGACTTTGAAGAGCCTTACCGCTTGTCGCGCTGAAGCAAGGGGCCCCGACATGCAGATCTACATGGTGGGTGGTGCGGTACGTGATGCCCTGTTGGGACTGCCGGTCCAGGACCGCGACTGGGTGGTCGTGGGCAGTACACCGCAGCACATGGTGGCGCAGGGCTTTGTGCCGGTGGGCAAGGACTTTCCAGTGTTCCTGCACCCAAAAACCCATGAGGAGTATGCGCTGGCACGCACCGAGCGCAAGACGGCGCCGGGCTACCGCGGCTTTGTCATTCATGCGGCGCCTGACGTGAGCCTGGCCCAGGACCTGGCGCGGCGTGACCTCAGCATCAATGCCCTGGCGGTCGCGGCCGACCAGCTCGGCCCTGGCGGCGTCTTTGACCCCCAGCACGTGATCGATCCGCATGGCGGCGTGCAGGACCTGGTCGACAAGTTGTTTCGCCACGTTGGCCCGGCGTTTCGCGAAGATCCGGTGCGCATTCTGCGGGTGGCGCGCCTGGCGGCCCGTTTTCCGGAGTTCACACTGGTACCCGAAACCTTGACGCTCATGCGCGAGATGGTCACCAGTGGCGAGGTCGACCACCTGGTGCCCGAACGCGTTTGGCAAGAGCTGGCCAGAGGCCTGATGGAGGCCATGCCGTCGCGCATGTTTGCCGTGCTGCGCGACTGTGGCGCATTGGCCCGCTTGCTGCCCGAGGTGGACTGCCTGTGGGGCGTGGCGCAGCGCGCCGACTACCACCCCGAGGTCGACACCGGCGTTCATGTGATGATGGTGATGGACATGAGCGCGCGCCTGTTGGCGCCCCTGCCGGTGCGGCTGGCTTGCCTGTGCCACGACCTGGGCAAGGGCAACACCCCCGTCGACATCCTGCCGCGCCATCTGGGGCACGAGCAGCGCAGTGTCGGCCTGCTGCGTAACCTGTGCACGCGTCTGCGGGTGCCCACCGAATGCCGGGAACTGGCCGAGGTGATGGCGCGCGAGCACAGCAATATTCACCGCTCAAGCGAGTTTGATGCCGCCGCTTTGGTGCGGTTGCTGGAGCGCTGCGACGCGCTGCGCAAACCGGCGCGTTTTGCCCAGATCCTGCTGGCCTGCGAGTGTGATGCGCGCGGGCGCCTGGGCTACTTTGATTCCGCCTACCCGCAGC
>JBASJO010000568.1:0-5625 GCA_049655365.1 Rhodoferax sp.
ATCGAAGAACGCATCCTGGCGCTGCAGGAGCGCAAGGCGGCGTTGGCAGAGAGCATGTACAGCGGCGCCGTCGGGCGCAAACAACCGCTGTTTTCCGAGAGTGACCTGGCGGAACTGCTCAAGCCGCTGTCAAGCTGATCACGAGCGCTCGCCCGGTCGGGCGAAGCCGCCCTCGGCCCACGCCACCGCGCTGTTGCGGTTGAGCTTGAAGGACGGCGCCACACGCACTTCGGCCAGCAGTTCATCACCCTCGTCTTTGGCGCTCAGCATGGCATAGGGGTTGTCTTCATCGGGCACGATGTCCAGGCACACGGTGACGCGGGCTGAGCCGGCACTCACGGTGATGCTCTGATGCAACTCGGCATGCAATTGCTGCTCGCTGCGGCGCACGAACTCGCGGGTGGTTTTGACCAGCGTGTTGAAGGCATTGACGTCCAGCGGCTTGGGATTCTTTTTGTCGCGCCCCATGGTCCAGGGCCCCACCAGCGCCGGCTCCGATTCGGCGGCCTTGAACATGGCCACGGCCCAACCGTCGTCGTCTTCGTTTTTGATCACCCGCGCGGTCCAGCCGTCACCCCGCCACAGGCGAGGTTCCTGGATTTTTTCGGCAAACTCGGTCATGCCTGAAAGCGTTTGCGCGTGAGCGCCAGCGCCACCCAAAAGCCCAAACCCGCATAGGTGGCCAGCACCGCTACCGGGCGCAACCAGTCGGCGGGCCACTGGTCCATGAACAGTGGACGCACCAGCGCCACCGCGTTGGTCAGCGGCAGCCACTGTGAAATGTCACGCACCACGGCGGGCAACTGCTCCAGCGGGAAAAAGATGCCGCTCAGGAACATCATGGGCGTCAGGAACAGCGTGAAGTAATAAGTGAAGAAGTCATAACCCTTGGCCAGCGCGTTGAAGATCAGCGCGACGCAACTGAAGGTCATGCCCACCCCCAGCAATACCGGCCAGGCCACCAGCAACTTGGGGCTGTAGCTGATGCCAAGCGCCAGCATCACGCCCAGAATAGCCGTCACGGTAAAGATCGCCTTGAACGCCGCCCACAGCATTTCGGCCAGCACGATGTCGTCCAGGTTGACCGGCGCGTTCATGATGCCATCCCAGGTTTTTTGCACGTGCATGCGGCTAAAGGCCGAATACAGCGCCTCAAAACTGGCGGCATTCATGGCGCTCATGCAGATGCTGCCGCTGGCCAGAAACAAGATGTAGGGCACTTGCACGCCGTCCACCGTGACCTGGCCCACCAACGCGCCCATGCCGTAGCCAAAGGCCACCAGCCACATCAGCGGTTCGGCAATGTTGCCGACCAGGCTGGGAATGGCCAGCTTTTTCCAGACCAGCCAATTGCGCCGAAACACCGGCCACCAGCGCATGGACAGTTGCGGTGCGCGCCAAGGCGATGGGTTGATGGCAGTTGTCATGCGTCTTCCCGGATTTGCCGGCCTGTCAATTTCAAAAACAAATCTTCCAGATTGGCCGGCCGGTGCAAGGTGCGCAACTGCGGGTGAGCGGCCAGCGCCTGCAGCAGCGGCTTGGCGTCCTGGGTATAGAAAAACACGGTTTCACCACTGACCTCGACCCGCGCCGCCATGGCTTTAAGCGGCGAATCGGCCAGGGTCAGCGCACCAGTGCCGTAGACCTCCACCACATCGGGCTCGAGGTATTGCCGGATCAGGTCACGCGGCGCGCCTTCAGCAATTTTTTTGCCGTGGTCCACCACCAGCAAGCGGTGGCACAGGCGCTCGGCTTCGTCCATGAAGTGCGTCGTCAACAAAATCGACTTACCTTGCTGCAGCAGCAACTGCAGACGCTCCCACATCAGGTGGCGCGCCTGCGGGTCCAGGCCGGTGGTGGGCTCGTCGAGCAACAGCAGGCGCGGGTTGTTGACCAGGGCGCGCGCCAGACTCAGGCGACGCTTCATGCCGCCCGACAACTCGCCCGGTTTGGCATGGGCCTTGGCTGAAAGCGAGGCAAATTCGAGCAGCGCCGGAATACGCTCGCGAATCTCTGCATCTTTCATGCCGAAATAGCGGCCGTACACCAGCAGGTTCTCGGCGCAACTGAAGTCCGGGTCGAGCGTGTCCATCTGGCTCACCACGCCCAGCTGCGCCTTGATGGCCAGCGCATCACGCGGCATGGGCAGGCCAAAGGCCGTCACCGTGCCTTCATCGGGCACCGTCAGCCCCAGGCACATGCGGATGGTGGTGGTTTTGCCGGCGCCGTTGGGGCCGATCACGCCCAGGCATTCGCCCGGCGCAATGGCAAAGGACAGGTCACTGACCACCGTGGCCTCGCCATAACGCTTGACCAGGTGTTGAACAGAGAGGATGGATTCGGACATGCGTGAGATTGTCGCCGAGTCGCCACACGGCTGCGGGCAAGCTCAGCTCAAGTTCGACAAGTTGTCAGCCAACTCGCGCACACCGATCGCCTGTACGTCGTCACTGATGGGAAACCGGTCTGCGCCCGCGTGCACCACAAAGCGTTTGGCGGGCTTGAGGTCTTCACAGGCTTCATAAAAGCCGCGTGAAGGTTTGGCAGCGCGGCTGCGTTTGACTTCTATCGCCCAGCGCTCACCACCTGGCAACTCCAGCAACAGATCAATTTCGGCCCCGCCAGCGGTGCGGTAAAAACCTGGCACCGTCAAGGCCGGTGCGGCGTTGATCAGGTTTTCAATCACAAAACCTTCCCAGCTGGCCCCCACCACCGGGTGTCCGAGCAAGCTATTTCGATCTGGAATATTGAGCAGCGCATGCAGCAAGCCCGAATCCCGGATGTACACCTTGGGCGACTTCACCAGCCGCTTGCCCACATTGACATGGTAGGGTTGCAGGCGGCGCACCAGCAACAGGTCGACCAGCAAATCGGTGTAACGACTCACCGTCTGGCTGCTGACCTCCAGACCGGCGGCCAGTCGCGAGGCATTGATCAAGCTGCCCTGGTTGTGGGCCAGCATGGTCCAAAAGCGGCGCAGTGTTTCAGCCGGCACACGCGAACCGAACATGGGCACGTCGCGTTCCAGGTAAGTTCGCAACAGGTCTTTGCGCCAGCGCAAGGATTGCGGTTCATCGGTTGCCAAAAAACTGTCAGGAAAACCACCGCACAGCCACAGATTTTCAAGTGATTCAACGGCGACCTCGCGCACATCCAAAGGGGTCATGTCGATATAACTGATACGGCCAGCCAGGCTTTCGCCGCTTTGTTGCATCAAATCAAGCGAAGCCGAACCCAGCAACAAAAATCGCCCATACCGCTTGCCCTTGCGCCGGCCCTGATCAATCAAGCCACGCAGCGTCAAAAACAAATCGGGCACCCGGTGAATTTCGTCCAGAATGACCAGCCGGTCTTCATAGGCCGACAAGAAGACTGCGGCATGGCTCAGCTTGTCACGGTCTTGAACGTCTTCCAGGTCCAGATACAGCGCGCCCAGCGCTTCGCCAACCATGAGGGCAAGCGTGGTCTTACCCACCTGACGTGGACCCATGAGCGCAACAGCCGCTTGCTGCGACAAGGCCTGGCGTACGATTTCAAAAGCTTTTCTCTCGATCATCATTGTAATTTTACTACGTGTTGGAAAATTTTCATGGATAAATCGAACCAAACTGGCAATGCCATTTTGGCTTTAAGTGAGCTTGTAGTCCGGACGGAGCGCAACGCAATCCGGGAATGCGCGAAACCGCTGCGCATCTACGTTCGGTGCGCAAGTGCATGAGGTCCCCCGGATTGGCATCCTGGCTGCTGGCCGCAGTCAAAATGAGAATCGCTGTTTTTGCAGATGCCTGGTTTACTAAAATATAACTTCCTTTTCAACTTCACCCGGACGCGGCAACGCGCAAGCCTCATGACCACCATCGGCACCCCCCTGTCCCCCAACGCCACCCGCGTCATGCTGCTCGGCAGCGGCGAACTGGGCAAGGAAGTCATCATTGCACTGCAGCGCCTGGGCGTGGAAACGATTGCCGTGGACCGTTATGACAACGCGCCGGGCCAGCAGGTGGCGCACCACGCCCGCACCGTGGTGATGAGTGACCCGGCGCTGCTCCGGGCGCTGATCGAAGAGGAAAAGCCCGACCTGGTGGTGCCCGAGATCGAGGCCATCGCCACTCCCATGCTCGAAGTGCTGGAAGCGACCGGCCTGGTGCGCGTGATCCCGACCGCCCGCGCCGCGCGCCTGACCATGGACCGCGAAGGCATTCGCCGCCTGGCTTCCGAGACCCTGGGTCTGCCGACCAGCCCGTACCGGTTTTGTGACTCGCTGGCCGAACTGCAGGCGG
This sequence comes from Rhodoferax sp., assembly GCA_049655365.1. GTDB lineage: Bacteria > Pseudomonadota > Gammaproteobacteria > Burkholderiales > Burkholderiaceae_C > Rhodoferax. The sequence goes on from JBASJO010000568.1 coordinate 4,281, forward strand.
CCATCGACAACGGCATTGGCTACCCCTGCATCGTCAAGCCGGTGATGAGCTCCAGCGGCAAGGGTCAAAGCAAGCTCAACGGCCCGGCCGATGTGCAGACCGCCTGGGACCATGCCATGGCCGGTGGCCGCGTCAGCCATGGTCGCGTGATTGTGGAAGGCTTCATCGACTTCGATTACGAAATCACCCTGCTCACGGTGCGCGCCAAGGGCGCCGACGGCCAGATCGAAACCCACTTTTGCGAGCCCGTGGGCCATGTGCAAGTCGATGGCGACTATGTCGAGAGCTGGCAGCCGCACCCGATGCACCCGGCGGCGCTGGAGAAAGCCCGCCAGATTGCCAAGACCGTCACCGACGACCTCGGCATCGAGCTGGACGGCCAGGCCTCGGGCCTGGGGCTCTTCGGTGTCGAGCTGTTCGTCAAGGGCGAGCAGGTCTGGTTCAGCGAGGTGAGCCCGCGCCCGCACGACACCGGCCTGGTTACGCTCACCACCCAATGGCAAAGCGAGTTCGAGCTGCACGCCCGCGCCATCTTGGGCTTGCCGGTCAACACCGCGCTGCGCAATCCCGGCGCCAGCGCGGTGATTTACGGTGGTATCGACGCCACCGGTGTGGTGTTCGACGGGGTCGATGACGCGCTGCGGGTGCCCGGCACCGACATCCGCCTGTTCGGCAAGCCCGAGAGTTTTGTGAAACGCCGCATGGGCGTGGTGCTGGCAGCGCACGCGGGCATCGAACAGGCCCGCGTCAACGCCAAGCTGGCAGCGTCGAAGGTGAAAACTCGGGTCTAACCCGCAAGGTATGGAAATTCGCCATCTGCGTTGAGCTGCCGCGCACCGGGTCGGGCGGTCCCAGGTCGGAAAAACTGACGCTGTAACCATGGCGCTGGGCCACACCACCGGCCCAATGCTGGAACTGGGCCCGGGTCCACTCGAAGTGGTGGCCTGTGTGGCGTTTGCGCCCGGCAGCCATGCCGTGCAGCACGTTGTATTCCTGATTCGGCGTGGTCACCAACACCAACTGCGGGCGCATGCCGGCAAACACGGCGCGCTCGACCCTGGGCAGGTGACCCGGCGTGATGTGCTCGATGGTCTCCAGCATCACGGCGGCATCAAAGCCTTTCAGCTCGGCATCCACTTCTTCAAAGGAGCCCAGCCGCACCGCCAGCCGCGGCTCGGGCTGCAGCCAGTTCAGGCCCAGGACCGCGCGCGCATCGGCCAGCGCGCGTTCATCGATGTCGATGCCCAGCAGGCGCACAAACTGCGGGAGTTCACGCAGGCGCAGCAGCAACTCGCCCGGCCCGCAACCCAGATCCAGCACGCTGGTCGCGCCGCTATCCAAGAGC
>JBASJO010000569.1:0-3097 GCA_049655365.1 Rhodoferax sp.
TGCTGAGTCTGCTGGTGCCTGCGGGCTTGCGTGACCTGCAAATTCTGGAGCCCTCGCTGGAGGATGTGTATTTTGGTTTGAGGGAAGAAGCATGAGCGCCACACTGCAACTGAGCCAGGTGCTGGCACTGGCCGGCAAGGAATTTCGCGACCGTTTTCGCAATCGCTGGGTGCTGGCCGTGGCGGTGGTGTTCACCGTTTTTTCGTTGATGATCACTTATTTTGGTGCCGCGGTGCAAGGGCAAATTGGTCCGCGCTCGATCGAGCTCACCATCGCCAGCCTGGTCAGTCTGGTGATCTACCTGATTCCGCTGATTGCGCTGTTGCTGGGCTTTGACGCCATTGTGGGTGAGCGCGAGCGCGGTTCGCTTGACCTGCTGCTGGCCCTGCCCATCACCCGGCTGGAACTGCTGCTGGGTAAATTTTTGGGTTTGGCCGGCGCCTTGACGCTGTCTACCGTGGCCGGTTTTGCCCTGGTGGCCGTGCTGCTGTTCCGGCAGTTCAGCTATGCCGGGCTGTACCACTACCTGGGCTTTGTCTTGAGCTCGGTGCTGCTGGGCCTGGCCTTTCTGAGCCTGGCCATGCTGCTGTCGGTGCTGGCGCGTGACCGCACCCGGGCCTCCGGGCTGGCGATTGCGCTCTGGTTTGCCTTGGTGCTGGTGTTTGACCTGCTGTTGCTGGGCCTCTTGGTGGCCAGCGGCGGTGAGCTGGGCGGCGATGCCTTTGCCTACCTGCTGTTGCTCAATCCGGCAGATATTTTTCGCATCCTGAATATTTTTTCGCTCGACGACGTGCGCCGTTTGTACGGCCTTGCCAGCATCGTGCCACCCGCACTGGGCCAAGCCTGGTTGATGGGCGGCGCCATGCTGGTCTGGATTGTCGGGCCGCTTGCCCTTGCTTCCTGGAGGTTCAAACCATGACATCACTGACAACTTTCCCCCTCAATCGCCGTCGTTTGTTGTGTGGCTGTGCCGGCTTGGCGGCGCTCAGCCTGGCGGGCTGCCAGCCTAGTGACCCGAACGCCTCAGACGGCCTGGCGCCCGTGGCACTGGACAACATGGCAAGTTGCTCGCTCGACGGCATGCTGCTGGCAGACTTCCCGGGTCCCAAAGGTCAAATTTTGTACGCGCACGACAAGCAGGTGCACTGGTTTTGCGACACGGTCGAGTTGCTGTCAACCCTGCTGGCGCCCGAGCAGGTGCGTGCCGTGCGTGCCGCTTATGTGCAAGACATGGGCAAGGCCGACTGGCTGCGTCCCAGCGGGCACTGGATCCTGGCGCGCAACGCCATTTTTGTGTTTGGCAGCAAGCGCCACGGCTCCATGGGCCCCACGGCCGCCAGCTTTGCCGACGAGAGCGCGGCACAAGGCTTTGTGCAGAGCTACGGCGGACGTGTGCTGCGCTTTGCCGACATCAAGCCCGAGATGGTTGACCTGAGTGGCGGCGCCTTGCACGACACGCGGATGTGAGCTTCCTGGATTCATCAAGATCATGCTTCACCGCCGCCAATTGATGCTGCTTGCCGCCTCGGGCGGACTTGCGGCCACCGCCGGCACGGGCTGGCTGCTGTGGCGTCAGAATGCTTCGCGCGGCGCAGCAGACATTGACGATGTCTGCATCGTGGCCCCCACCTTTGCTTTTGATCCGACCTCTGGCCTGGCTCCCACGGCGGCACGCGAAGTACCAGCCACGGCGCGTTGTCCGGTTTGCGGCATGTTTCCGGCCCGCAACCGGCGCTGGGCGGCGCAAGTCATCTTCTCGGATGGCGCCGTGCAGTACCTGGACTCGCCGCTGAGCCTGTTCCATTACCTGCAGCGTGTGGAACGCTACACGCCCGGGCGCGTGGCCGCAGACATTGCAGCGGTGTATGTAAGCGACCAAGCCACGGGCCAATGGCTCGATGCCGACCAGGCCATTTATGTTCAAGGCTCTTCTTTGCTGGGGCCGATGCGGGCTGGGAACTTGCCGGCCTATGTCGCTCAGGCCGATGCCCTTGCGCTGGTCAGCGTCCGCGGTGGTGTGTTGACGTCAGCCGCGGCTTTGCGCCAGGCCTTGCCGGCAGACTTGCAAACGTTGGCGCCACATGCACACCCTGGCAGCTGACGTTTCACGCGTTGTTGCGTTTTGATTCAATCGTTTAAAGATGCATTTTGTTTGTATATTAAAATCAAGCCCACATCCCCACTTAACCTCACTTCATCACTGACAGGAAACCCCATGAAAACCAGCCAACTCCTCCTTGCCCTTGCCCTCGCCGCCTCGCTTGCCGCCTGCGGCGACAAAGAAGCCAGCGCACCCGCTGCAGCCCCCGCTGCGCCGGTGGCGGCCCCAGCACCAGCCCCTGCGCCGGTGGTGGCTGAAAATGCGGTGGGTAAAAAAGTCTATGGCAGTGTCTGCGCCCTGTGCCATGCGGCTGCGGTTGCCGGTTCACCCAAGCCGGGTGACAAAGCCGACTGGGGCCCACGCATCGCCCAAGGCAAGGAGGTTCTTTACAAACACGCCATTGAAGGTTTCACCGGCGCCAAGGGCATGATGCCGGCCAAGGGTGGCAGCACCACCCTGACCGACGACGAAATCAAGGCCGCGGTGGACCACATGGTGTCTTTGTCGCAGTAAAGCGCGGCCATGATGACGCCCTTGTTGCCTGATCGCCGTCGCTGTTTGGCCGGGCTCGGCCTGCTGGCGACCGGCCTGTTTGTGCGCCCGGCATTGGCCAGCCCGCATGTCCAACGTGCCTCGCGCGCGCTGCTGGGCACGCGCGTCGACATCGTGGCCCAAGGCAGGCAAGCCAGCCAGGCGATGGCGCTGGCTTTTACTGAGATGGCTCGGCTGGAACGTCTGATGAGCCGTTACCGCCCGGACAGTGAGGTTTCGGCCTTGAACCGAAGCGCTGGCCAGGCGGCGGTTCAGGTCTCGCCCGAGACCCTGGCGGTGCTGCAGCGCGGCCAGCAACTGGCCCGGCTCAGCGACGGCGCTTTTGACATCACCATCGGCGGCTACCAGGGCTGGTCTTTTGACCCGGCCGACCCCCGGCTGCCCAGCACCGCACAACTGTTGCGCGAACGGGCCCTGGTCAATCACCGGCACCTGGTGCTGGAC
>JBASJO010000570.1:0-2465 GCA_049655365.1 Rhodoferax sp.
AGCACCGCATCCACCTCGGGCGCGCTCAGCTTGGCCAGCAGTGTGTCGTAAAAAACCACGCGCTTGGCCGCCCCAAAACCTGTGAAATAGGCATTGGCGTGCGCGCTGCGCTTGCTGCCGTCCATCACGAACAAGCCCTTGGCAGAAAAACCGCAGCGCTGCATCAAAGCCGTCACACGGGCCTTTAAGGTTTCGTCTTCCAGCGGCGCAAACTTGTTGAACAGGGGCGCAATCAATGTGGGGTAGATCACCAACAGCAACAGGTTGAACCCCATCCAGAACAGCCAGGCCCACAACCACCACAGGCTCCCGGCGACAGCCATCATCCAGAGGATCAAGGCCGCGATCGGCAGCCCGATCAAGGCGCCGATCAACCCACCCTTGAGCAGGTCAGCCAGCCACAGCCTGAACGTCATCTTGTTGAAGCCAAAGCGCTGTTCCAGCACAAATGTCTGGTACCAGGACATCGGCAAATCGATGACCCCACTGATCACCACAAAGGCCACCATCAAGCCCAATTGCTGCGCCAAGCCCTGACCCGTGAACTGGGTCAGGGCTTGATTCAGTGCCGAGAGCCCGCCCATCAAAGTCCAAACCAGCAGCACCGCCGCACCCAGCGCCATTTCAATCAGCCCGAGGCGTGCTTTGGCCACGGTGTAGTCGGCGGCTTTTTGATGCGCCGCCAGGGAGATGGTGTGCGCAAAAGCCGCTGGTACCGCGTCACGGTGCAGTGCCACATGGCGAATCTGGCGCGAGGCCAGCCAGAACCTGAGCACCAGACTCAAGGCCAGAGCAGCGGCAAAAACCGAGGACAGTACAAGTGAAGCAGAGAGAAGCGTGTCAGTCATGGCGGGCAAGTTTAGGTCATCGGCGACAATTTGCCCCATGCACCACGCCAACACCCCCATCGAATCACCACCCCTGGCCAAATCGGATCTGAACCTGGTCTGGCTGGACTGCGAGATGACGGGGCTGAACCCGGAGCAGGAGCGCATCATTGAAATTGCGGTGATCGTCACCGACGCCCATTTGACCCGGCGCATCGAGGGCCCGGTCTTGGTGATCCATCAGAGCGACGAGTTGCTCGACAAGATGGACAAATGGAACAAGGGCACGCACGGCAAAAGCGGCCTGATCGACAAAGTCAAGGCATCCACCGTGAAGGAAGAGGAAGCCGAGAAAATACTGCTCCAGTTTCTGGCGCATTACGTCCCCAAGAGCGGCGCCCCCATGTGCGGCAACAGCATTGGCCAGGACCGGCGCTTCCTGGCCAAATACATGCCCAGGCTGGAAGCATTTTTTCATTACCGCAACCTGGACGTGAGCACGCTCAAGGAACTGTCCAAGCGCTGGGCGCCGACGGTCTACAAGAGTTTCAAGAAAAAGCAACGTCATACGGCCCTGGCTGATGTGCATGAGTCCATTGACGAGTTGGAACACTACCGCAAGCACTTCCTGAACCTGCCCGCTGAATAAATTTCGCAAGACACATAAGTAGAAACCCGAATTCATGGCATAATTGCTGGCTTCGCTGAAATAACAGCGAATTTTGCACATCTCCCAACATTCACTGGGTCTGCAGCCAGGTTGATTTCCAACTTGCCTCAAAAAGACCCCCTGCTTCCAGACGCACTCACCTTGTTGAGTCAAAGCCGGTTCCGTTTGATGGTTGATGTTTTTTAACCACCACACGGATCCACCGCACAACTTGCGGGGCTTCGCGTATGAGGACATTCCATGACTGACGCTTTTTTAGCGGCTGGCGAACTTTCGTCTGCCGAAAACCTTTCCAACGACATCAACTTGCTGCCACATGATGGCGTTGATACGATTGACGCCACCGAGACAGCAGCCCCCGTGGTTGAAGACATTCCCAACGGTTTTGTCACCCTGGGCCTGGCCCCGGAGCTGATTGCTGCCGTGAAAGACCTGGGCTTTACCCAACCGACCACGGTGCAGCTGAAAACTATTCCGCTGGCCATGCAAGGCGTGCCCACTGAGGGCAAGGCTGCCAAATTTGTCGACCTGATGGTGTCAAGCCAGACCGGTAGCGGCAAAACAGCTGCTTTTCTGTTGCCCGTGTTGCACACCTTGCTCAAGCAGCAAGAGCAAATTGAAATCGATGCCCGCGCTGACTACGAGCGCGCTGTGGCTGAGGCCGCTGAAAAAGGCGAAGCTCCGCCAAAGCGCGCCAAGCGCAAGGACCCGACCAACCCGCGCCATTTCAGCGCCCCCACGCCGGGCGCCCTGATCGTCTGCCCGACCCGCGAACTGGCCCAGCAAGTGGCGCACGATGCGATCGACCTGGTGCAGCATTGCCGTGGCCTGCGCGTGGCCAACATCGTCGGTGGCATGCCTTACCAGTTGCAAATTGCCAAGCTGCAAAACGCCAATCTGGTGGTGGCCACCCCGGGCCGTCTGCTGGACCTGCAGCGCTCGATGCAAATCAAACTCGACCAGGTGCA
>JBASJO010000571.1:0-3951 GCA_049655365.1 Rhodoferax sp.
CAACCGCTACCGCACCGACGGCAGCGTGGGGGATGACGTGTACTGGAAGAGCGAGCGGATTTTGCAGGGCAGCTAAAGCTTCTCGGTCTCCCCCGATTTGGGCTGCCACTTCATCAGGCGCTTTTCCTGCTTGCCCACCACACTGTCGAGCACCAGCGCAAAGCCGGTCAGTACCACGATGCCGGCCATCACGGTGTTGATGTCAAAGCTGCCCTCAGCCTGCAAAATCAGGTAACCCACGCCTTGGCTGGAGCCCAGGTACTCACCCACCACGGCACCCACAAACGCCAGCCCAACGCTGGTGTGCAAGGAGCTGAAGACCCAGCTGGTGGCGCTTGGCAGGTAGACATGGCGCAGCAGCTGGCGCGCATCCGCACCCAGCATGCGGGCATTGGCCAGCACCACCGGACTCACCTCTTTCACGCCCTGGTAAACGTTGAAAAACACGATGAAAAACACCAGCGTCACGCCCAGGGCCACCTTGGAGCCCATGCCCAGCCCGAACCAGACCGAAAAAATGGGCGCCAGAATGATGCGCGGCATGGCGTTCATGGCCTTGATGTAGGGCTCCAGAATGGCCGAGGCCATGGGCGCCAGCGCCAGCCACAGGCCGCCGCCCAGACCCAGCCCGGCGCCCACGGCAAATGCCATCATGGTCTCCGCCAACGTCACGCCCAGGTGCTGGTAGATGTCGGCATCCGTGACAAACCAGGCCCAGATGCGCTCAGCCACCTTGAGCGGCTCACCAAAGAAAAAAGCCGCCTGACTGTCGTTGTCAAACATCATCGGCGGGATCAGGCCCGGTACCGTCATCACATGCCAGAAGGCCAACAGCGCCAGCAACAGGCCGACTTGCCAAAGCCACAAATTACCGCCGCGCGGCTTGATCAATTTCCACATGGTTTCAGGCCGCTTTCAACTGTTGCTGGTAACCCTTGAGCACTTCTTCGCGCAGCACCTCCCAGATGGCCCGGTGCAGCTGCAAAAAGCGCGGCGAGGTCTTGATCTCGGCCACATCGCGCGGGCGCTCGATGTCGATGGAGAAGTCGCCGATCGGGCGGCTGGCGGGGCCCGCGCTCATCACCACCACGCGGTCGCTCATGGCAATCGCCTCGTCGAGGTCATGGGTGATGAACAGCACCGCCTTTTTTTTCGCCTGCCAAATCTCAAGCAGCTCGTTTTCCATGAGCTGGCGGGTCTGGATGTCGAGCGCAGAAAACGGCTCGTCCATCAGGATGATGTCGGGATCCAGCACCAGGGTTTGCGCCAGACTCACGCGCTTGCGCATGCCACCGCTCATCTGGTGCGGGTAGCGGTCGCCAAACCCACCCAGACCCACGCGGCGCAGCCAGTCATCGGCCTGGGCCGCGGCGTCGCGCTCGGCCACGCCGTGAAACTGCAGGCCAGCCGACACGTTGGCCAGCGCGGTGCGCCAGGGCATCAGGCTGTCGGCCTGGAACATGTAACCGGCGCGTTGGTTGATGCCCGCCAGCGGCTGGCCAAACACCGTGACCGAGCCGGTGCTGGGCACCAGCAGGCCGGCACCCACGTTGAGCAGCGTGCTTTTGCCACAGCCGGTGGGCCCGACCACGCTGACAAACTCGCCGGCCGCCACCGTCAGGTTCACCTCCCGCACCGCGGTGTAGCGCTGGCCGGGCTGGTCCTTGCTGACAAAGGTGCAGGCCACGTCCTGCAGCGTCAAGGCCGCCGTCATGTCAGCCCTTGGGGTATTTGGCGTTGGCCTTTTTGACAAAGTCGTTGGTGTAGACCGCCTTCAGGTCAAGCTTGGCGGCAGCCAGTTTGGCGTCCACGCTGGCCAGCGCATTGAAGGCGGTTTGCGCGCCTTTATCGGGGATCATGCCGTCAGGTGACAGCGCACCCTTGGCGGCCAGAAAGGCGTCGATGTAGACCGCCCGATCGCCCAGCAAAAAGCCCTCGGGAACGGCCTTGATGATGTCGGCCGCACCCGCGTTTTGGATCCACTTGAGCGCGCGCACCATGGCATTGGTCAGCGCCTGCGTGGTGGCCGGGTTCTTGTCGATAAAGGCTTGCGGCGCGTACAGGCAACCGGCGGGCATGGGACCACCAAACACTTTTTCGGACTCGGACACCTTGCGCGTGTCCGACACAATGTTGAGGTCGCCCGAGCGCTGCAGCAGCGTGATGACCGGGTCGAGGTTGCTCATGGCATCGATCTGGCCCGAGCGCATGGCAGCCACCGCACCGTTGCCGGTACCGACCCCGACGATGCTGACATCGCCGGGCTTCAAGCCCACCTTGGCCAGCGCAAAATTGACCATCACATTGGTCGAGCTGCCCGGGGCCGACACCCCCACTTTTTTACCCTTGAGGTCGGCCACCGTTTTGAAGTTGGGCATGGTCTTGGGGTTGACGCCCAGCACAATTTGCGGCGCCGCGCCTTGCAGCACGAAGGCGCGCATGTTCTGGCCCTTGAACTGCATGTTGATGGTGTGCTCGAACGCACCTGAGACCACGTCGGCACTGCCACCCACCACCGCCTGCAGGGCTTTGGAGCCGCCGGCAAAGTCAACAATGGTCACGTCCAGCCCCTCGGCCTTGAAGTAGCCCAACTGCTCGGCAATGGTCAGCGGCAGGTAATACAGCAGGTTCTTGCCGCCCACGGCCAGCGTGACCTTGGGTTTTTCCAGCGCTTGCGCCAGCGCCCATTGCGGCAGGGTGGCAGCAACCAGGCCGCCGGCAATCAGGTGTCTTCTTTGCATGAGGTATGTCTCCAGGTGGTTAAAAGCAGGGCCTCTGAATGAGCCCTGTCAGAAGCGAATCATAGCGGCTGGGTCACAGAGGCTGGAGCGGTGCGGCTTGGGGCCGCGTCTTGAGCCAGACCAGGGCTGCGCCGGTCAGGGCCACCGGGATCAGCGAGCCTGCATTGAGCAGCTGCCAGCCCTGGGTGGTGACCAGCACGCCCGAGGCAAAAGAGCTCAGCGCAGTGACAGCAAACACAAAGAAATTGAGCGCGCCCTGGGCCCGGTCTTTCTCAGCCGGGGTGTAGGTTTGCAGCGACAAGGTGGTGCTGCCGGTGAACAAAAAGTTCCAGCCGACGCCCAGCAAAAACAGCGCGATCAGGAACTGGTGCAGATCCACGCCCGACAAGGCAATGACAATGCACAGCGCATTGAGCAGCACCCCCACCCCCATGATCGGCAACACGCCAAAGCGCTTGATCAGGTGGCCGGTAAAAAAGCCCGGCGCAAACATGCCGATCACATGCCATTCCAGCACCAGCGCCACATCGGAAAACGGCAGGCTGCACTGCTGCATGGCCAGCGGCGTGGCCGCCATCAGCAGATTCATCACGCCAAAACCCAGGGCACCGCAGGCCGCAGCCACCATAAACACCGGCTGGCGCATGATCTCGCTTAAGGGCCGGCCCTCGTCGTTGTGCTGCCTGGCCGGTGAAGGCGGAAAGGTGATGAAGGCCAGCACCGCCATCGACAGCAGCGCGACCCCTGCCAGTGCCAGGTAGGCGCCCATGAAGGGCACGTCAGTCAACGTGCGCGTTTGCGCTGCCAGGTTGGGCCCGGCCACGGCACCGATCAAACCGCCAGCCATCACCATCGACACCGCTTTTTCCTTGTAGCCGACCTTGGCCAGTTCGGCGGCGGCAAAGCGGTACAGGTTGGCATTGGCGTTGTAATAACCGGCAATCACCGTGGCCGCGCACAGCAGCCAGAAGTTGCTGCTCCAGGCAGCATAGGCGCACAGCAGCGCGCTTAAGCAAGCCACCACCAGCCCCATCTGAAACGCCGCCTTGCGGCCAAAGCGGTGCTGGCTTTTGGCCACCAGCCCGGTCGAAAACGCGCCGCCCACCACGTAGCCCATCACCGGCAGCGTCGCCATCCAGCCCAGCGGCGCCAGGCTGAAACCGACCAGGCCATTGATGGCGATGAAGGTGACGTTGTTGGTCAGGAAAAG
>JBASJO010000572.1:0-2161 GCA_049655365.1 Rhodoferax sp.
CATGCCATGGTGTACGACATCATGAACGACGCCCAGCGCAAACGCTATGAGGAGTTCCTGGAGATCGACTTTTCGTTTGAGATCGAAGGTCTGGCACGCTTTCGGGTCAACGCCTTCAACCAGAACCGGGGCGCCGGCGCGGTGTTCCGGACCATTCCGAGCAAGATCCTGACCCTGGAGCAACTCAACTGCCCGAAGATCTTTGCCGAGCTGGCTCTCAAGCCGCGCGGCATGGTGCTGGTGACCGGCCCCACGGGCTCGGGCAAGTCCACCACGCTGGCGGCCATGGTGAACTACCTCAATGAAAACGAGTTCGGCCACATCCTCACGGTGGAAGACCCGATTGAGTTTGTCCACGAATCCAAGAAATGCCTGATCAACCAGCGTGAGGTCGGGCCGCACACACAAAGCTTTGCCGCCGCCCTCAAGTCGGCGCTGCGCGAAGACCCGGACGCCATCCTGGTGGGGGAAATGCGCGACCTGGAAACCATTCGCCTGGCCATGACCGCGGCCGAAACCGGGCACCTGGTGTTTGGCACCCTGCACACCTCGAGTGCGGCCAAGACCATCGACCGGATTATCGACGTGTTCCCGGCGGCCGAAAAGGAAATGATCCGCGCCATGCTCAGCGAGTCGTTGCAGGCGGTGATCTCGCAAACCCTGTGCAAGACCAAGGACGGCCAGGGCCGGGTGGCCGCGCACGAGATCATGCTGGGCACCAGCGCCATCCGCAACCTGATCCGCGAGGCCAAGGTGGCGCAGATGTATTCGAGCATCCAGACCGGTAACAACGTGGGCATGCAGACCCTCGACCAGAACCTGACCGACCTGGTGCGGCGCAACATCATCAGCGCGGCCGAAGCCCGCACCAAGGCAAAGATTCCCGAAAACTTCCCCGGATAAAAATCATGGAACGCGATCAAGCCACTTCTTTCATTACCGACCTGCTCAAGCTGATGACCGGGCGCGGCGGCTCAGACCTGTTCATCACCGCCGAGTTTCCCCCCGCCATCAAGGTCGATGGCAAGGTCACCAAGGTGTCACCCCAGCCGCTCAACGAGGGCCACACGCTGGCGCTGGCGCGCTCCATCATGAGCGACAAACAGGTGGCCGAGTTCGAGCGCACCAAAGAGTGCAACTTCGCCATTGCGCCGCCCGGTCTGGGCCGCTTCCGGGTCAACGCCTTCATGCAGCAAAGCAAGGTGGGCCTGGTGCTGCGAACCATCCCCATGACCCTGCCCAGCATCGACAGCCTTGGTCTGCCGCCGATCCTGAAAGATGTGGTCAACACCAAGCGCGGCCTGTGCATTTTGGTGGGTGCCACGGGCTCGGGCAAGTCGACCACGCTGGCGGCCATGGTGGACTGGCGCAACCAGTCCACCTACGGCCACATCATCACCATCGAGGACCCAATCGAGTTTGTCCACCCGCACAAAAACTGCGTGGTGACGCAGCGCGAGGTCGGCATCGACACCGACAGTTGGGAAGCGGCGCTGAAAAACACCTTGCGCCAGGCCCCCGATGTGATCCTGATGGGCGAAATCCGCGACCGCGAGACCATGGAGCACGCCGTGGCCTTTGCCGAAACCGGTCACCTGTGCCTGGCCACACTGCACGCCAACAGCGCCAACCAGGCGCTGGACCGGATCATCAACTTCTTCCCCGAAGAGCGCCGCGCCCAGTTGCTGATGGATTTGTCGCTCAACCTCAAGTCGCTGGTATCGCAACGGCTGATTCCCAAGCAGGACGGCAAGGGCCGTCTGGCGGTGGTCGAGATCCTGCTCAATTCGCCACTGATTTCCGACCTGATTTTCAAAGGTGAAGTGGCCGAGATCAAGGAAATCATGAAGAAAAGCCGCAACATCGGCATGCAAACCTTTGACCAGGCGCTGTTCGACGCTTACGAGACCAACCAGATCAGCTACGAAGACGCGCTGCGCAACGCCGACTCCATGAATGATTTGCGGCTGCAGTTCAAACTCAACAGCCAGCGCGGCAAGACCCAGGACCTGAGCGCCGGCACCGAAAATTTCAGCATTGTTTAACCCCCCTCTCCAACGACACCCGCATGAACACCAGAAGCTACGAAAACATTCCCGCCAAACGCGTTGCTTTTTTAGGCCTGGGCGTGATGGGTTACCCCATGGCCGGCCACCTGGCG
>JBASJO010000573.1:0-4372 GCA_049655365.1 Rhodoferax sp.
GGTGTCGCCCTTGTAGACCCAGACCTTGACACCGATGATGCCGTAGGTGGTTTTCGCTTCGGACGTACCGTAGTCGATGTCAGCACGCAGGGTGTGAAGCGGCACGCGGCCTTCGCGGTACCATTCACAACGGGCGATTTCAATGCCGTTCAAACGACCCGACGACATGATCTTGATGCCCAGGGCGCCCAGACGCATGGCATTTTGCATGGCGCGCTTCATGGCCCGGCGGAACATGATGCGTTTTTCGAGCTGCTGCGTGATGGAGTCGGCGATCAGTTTGGCATCGATTTCGGGCTTGCGCACTTCCTCGATGTTGACTGCCACCGGCACGCCCAACTGGCGGCCCAGTTCGCGCTTGAGGTTCTCGATGTCTTCGCCTTTCTTGCCGATCACCACACCCGGACGAGACGAGTAAATGGTGATGCGGGCGTTCTTGGCAGGACGCTCGATCAGGACACGCGAGACAGACGCGTTCTTGAGTTTGGTCTTCAGGTACTCGCGCACCTTGATGTCTTCCGCCAGCATGCCAGCGAAATCACGGTCATTGGCATACCAACGAGATGCCCAGTTGCGGCTGATCGACAGGCGAAAGCCGGTTGGATGGATTTTTTGTCCCATATCTTGCTGGCCTCTTTCAGTTACCAACCGTCACGTACACATGGCACGTGGGTTTTCTGATCTGGTTGCCACGACCTTTTGCGCGGGCCGTGAAGCGCCTGAGCGATGTACCTTGCTCAACGTAGATGGTTTTCACCTTCAGTTCGTCGATATCGGCACCATCGTTGTGCTCAGCATTGGCAATGGCCGACTCCAGAACCTTCTTGATGATCACGGCAGCTTTTTTCTGCGTGAACTGCAAAATGTTCAGAGCCTGATCCACTTTTTTGCCACGGATCAAGTCCGCGACCAGACGGCCTTTGTCGACCGCGAGACGAACGCCCCGAAGGGTTGCACGTGTTTCCATGGTCAACTCCTTATTTCTTTTGGACTTTTTTGTCCGCAGGATGGCCCTTGAAAGTACGGGTCAGAGCGAACTCACCCAACTTGTGGCCAACCATTTGGTCAGTGATATACACAGGCACATGCTGCTTGCCATTGTGCACAGCAATGGTCAGGCCGATGAAATCGGGCAGAACCATTGAGCGACGCGACCAGGTCTTGATCGGCTTCTTGTCCTTGGTAGCAACGGCCTTTTCGGTCTTAGCGATCAGGTGTTGGTCAACGAAGGGACCTTTTTTGAGAGAACGAGTCATTTACCTACCCCTTACTTCTTGCGACGCGACACGATCATGACCTGCGTGCGCTTGTTGTTACGGGTACGGTAACCCTTGGTCAGATTACCCCAAGGATCGACTGGGTGACGGCCTTCGCCGGTCTTGCCCTCGCCGCCACCATGTGGGTGATCCACCGGGTTCATGACCACACCGCGAACGGTCGGACGAATACCCATCCAACGCTTGACACCGGCCTTGCCCAGACGGCGCAGGCTGTGCTCTTCGTTGGCGACCTGGCCCAAAGTGGCGCGACAGTCGATGTGAATCTTGCGGACTTCGCCTGAGCGCATACGCACCTGGGCATAAGTACCTTCGCGCGCCAGCAAGGTAGCCGAAGCACCCGCAGAGCGAACCATCTGGGCGCCCTTACCCACTTGCATCTCGACGCAGTGGATGATCGAGCCGACCGGAATGTTGCGAATCGGCAAAGTATTGCCAACACGAATGGGCGCTTCGGATCCACTCATGATGGAGCTACCGACTTCCAGGCCGCGTGGCGCGATGATGTACTTGCGCTCGCCGTCGGCATAACACACCAGAGCGATGTGCGCAGAACGGTTCGGATCGTATTCAATACGCTCGACCTTGGCAGCAATGCCGTCCTTGTTGCGAAGGAAATCGACAACACGGTAGTGATGCTTGTGCCCACCACCCTTGTGACGGGTCGTGATGTGGCCGTTGTTGTTACGACCAGCGTGCTGGAATTGAGGTTCCAGCAATGCCGCATGAGGCGCACCCTTGTGCAGGTGGTCACGCGAAATCTTCACCATGCCGCGACGGCCTGGTGAAGTTGGTTTCATTTTGATAACAGCCATGATTACGCAGCCTCCCCACCAAGGTTCAACTCTTGACCGGGTTTGAGCATGACGTAAGCCTTGCGCACGTTGTCACGGCGACCGACTGACTTGCCAAAACGCTTGGTCTTGCCTTTGGTATTGACCACAGACACGCCCTTGACTTCAACTTTGAACATCAATTCAACCGCAGCCTTGATTTCGGGCTTGGTCGCGTCCTGCAGCACCTTGAAGGTCACAGCATTGCTTTTCTCGGCTGCCATCGTTGCCTTTTCAGACACGATCGGGGCAACCAGCACCTGCATCAGACGACCTTCGTCGAATTTAAGATTTTGGGAACCGTGGCTCATGCGAACATCTCCTGGAGTTTGCCCATGGCCGCCTTGGTCACCAGCACCTTGCGGTAGTGGACCAGCGACACGGGGTCAGCATAGCGAGGCTCAACCACCAAGATATTGACCAGGTTGCGTGATGCAAGGTAAAGGTTTTCATCAACCTCGTCTGCAATCACCAGCACCGAGTCAAGATTCATGGCCTTGAACTTGGAAGCCAATGCCTTGGTCTTGGGGGAGTCGACCGTGAGTGAATCCACCACAGCCAGACGGCCTTCGCGAGCCAACTGGGAGAAGATGGAGGCCATGCCGGCGCGGTACATCTTCTTGTTGATTTTTTGTGCGAAATTTTCGTCAGGCATGTTCGGGAAAATCCGACCACCGCCACGCCACAGAGGCGACGACGTCATACCCGCACGAGCGCGACCGGTACCCTTTTGTTTGAAAGGCTTCTTGGTCGAGTGACGCACTTGTTCGCGGTCCTTCTGGGCGCGGGTGCCTTGACGGGCATTGGCTTGAAAAGCCACGACAACCTGGTGAACCAGATCTTCATTGTAGGCGCGACCAAAAACGGTTTCAGGCACATCGAGTTTCGATGCGACCTGGCCTTGATCATTGAGGAGTTCGAGCTGCATCAGTTCGCCCCTTTCGCTTCAGTTGTTTTTGCCTTCACAGCAGGACGCACGGTCACAAAGCCGCCAGCCGAACCAGGGATAGCACCCTTGATCATCAGCAGTTGACGTGCTTCATCGATGCGAATCACATCGAGGTTTTGCGTGGTGACCAGGTCGTCACCAAGGTGACCCGTCATGCGCTTGCCAGGAAACACGCGGCCTGGATCTTGCGCCATACCAATGGAGCCCGGCACATTGTGCGAACGGCTGTTACCGTGCGACGCGCGCTGCGACTTCATGTGGTGACGCTTGATGGTGCCGGCGAAACCTTTACCAATGGTCGTGCCCTGCACGTCCACTTTTTGGCCAGCTGCAAACACAGCCGTGACAGACACCGTAGCGCCTGCCTGGTATTGGGTAGCCATGTCCGCGGGAACACGGAATTCGCGAATGATTTCACCTGCTTCAACCCCAGCCTTGGCGAGGTGACCAGCAGTGGGCTTGTTGACGCGCGACGCTTTACGCGCACCAAATGTCACTTGCAAAGCGACATAGCCGTCATTCTCTTGGGTTTTGACCTGGGTCACGCGGTTGTTTGACACATCGACCACGGTCACAGGGATGGAAACCCCGTCGTCCGTGAACAAACGCATCATGCCAACTTTGCGCCCCAGCAACCCTAAGTGATTGCTAAGACTCATTGTTTTCTCCGTAACTTTCACCGGTGCAACTTCAATTGGCTGCACACGTTTTTGTGTGAAAGAGGGTTAATAAAACTCCGCCGCCATGACTGGCATGTCAACAGAGCCTGTGAGTATAGCGCAACTTGCCAGATTGACAAGTTGCAGCCAGACTCAAAAGAAGCAGCCAACCCTTTAAAAGGGGTGGCCGCCACATTTTTTTACTGCAACTTGATTTCGACGTCGACGCCAGCGGGCAAATCGAGCTTCATCAAGGCGTCAACGGTTTTATCAGTCGGGTCGACGATGTCCATCAGACGCTGGTGCGTACGGATCTCAAACTGGTCGCGGCTGGTCTTGTTGACGTGCGGCGAACGCAGGATGTCAAAACGCTTCATGCGGGTTGGCAAAGGCACGGGTCCCTTGACAATCGCGCCGGTGCGCTTGGCGGTGTCAACGATTTCAGCTGCCGACTGGTCGATCAGCTTGTAGTCAAACGCCTTCAGGCGGATGCGGATTTTTTGTTTGGTTGCCATGTTTATCCTTAAGCAATAACCTTAGCCACCACACCGGCGCCGACGGTACGACCGCCTTCACGGATGGCGAAGCGCAGGCCTTCTTCCATGGCGATCGGGGCAATCAGCTTGACCGTGATCGACACGTTGTCGCCTGGCA
>JBASJO010000574.1:0-1825 GCA_049655365.1 Rhodoferax sp.
TGAACATTTGCGCCTGCTGGAACGGGCTCATGCGACCCTTCGGGCTGGTCATGAAGACGCGCACGCCCTTCTTGCCGCGCATGGCGTATTCGGCGGCGCTGCCGGTGTCGCCACTGGTGGCACCCAGAATATTGAGCTCTTCGCCGCGGCGTGCCAGTTCGTACTCGAACAGGTTGCCCAGCAACTGCATGGCCATGTCCTTGAAGGCCAGCGTCGGGCCGTTGGACAAGGCTTCCAGCCAGATGCCGTTCTCCAGCGCCCTCAAGGGCACGATCTCCTTTGAGCCAAACACCTCGGCGGTGTAGGTTTTCTGGCACAAGGCTTTCAGGTCAACGGCAGGGATGTCGTCAATGTAGAGCGACAGCACCTCGAACGCCAATGCAGCGTAGCCCTGGTTCTGGTACACGCCGCGCCAACGGCTCAGGGTGGCGTCGTCCACCTTGGGGTAGTGCTCGGGCAGGTACAAGCCGCCATCGGGTGCCAGGCCTTCGAGCAGGATGTCGCAAAAATGTTTGGGGCTGGTGTCGCCGCGGGTCGAGATGTATTTCATGTCAAGCCAACTCTTCCTTGCGGATGCGGGTGATGGGCTCCAGCACCGTGGGCAGCGCCTGCATCTGCGCAATGGCCGCATTCATGCACGCCTCCTGGCAGTCGTGGGTCAGGATGATGACATCGGTCTGCGCCACCTTGGCATCGGCAGACACCTCATCGGCTTCGCGCTGCAGCACCGCGTCGATGCTGATGCCGGCGTCGGCCAGAATGCCCGTGACCTTGGCCAGCACACCGGTCTCGTCGGCCACACGCAAACGCAGGTAGTAGCTGGTAACCACCTCACCCATCGGCATCACCGGCAGGTCGCTCATGGCGTTGGGCTGGAAAGCCAGGTGCGGCACGCGCTGGGCCGCGTCTGCGGTGTGCAGGCGCGTGATGTCGACCAGGTCGGCGATCACCGCGCTGGCCGTGGGCTCGGAACCCGCACCCTTGCCGTAATACAGCGTGGTGCCCACGGCGTCGCCCTGCACCACCACGGCGTTCATCGCGCCTTCGACGTTGGCGATCAGGCGCTTGGCCGGCACCAGGCTGGGGTGCACACGCAACTCGATGCCATTGGCAACGCGCTTGGTGATGCCCAGCAGCTTGATCCGGTAGCCGAGTTGCTCGGCGTAGCGAATGTCTTGCGCCGCCAGCGCCGTGATGCCCTCGACATAGGCCTTGTCGAACTGCACCGGGATGCCGAAGGCAATCGCCGACATCAGCGTGGCCTTGTGCGCCGCGTCCACACCTTCGATGTCGAAGGTCGGGTCGGCTTCGGCATACCCGAGTCGCTGCGCCTCTTTCAGCACGACGTCGAAGTCCAGGCCCTTGTCACGCATCTCGCTGAGGATGAAATTGGTGGTGCCGTTGATGATGCCGGCGATCCACTGGATGCTGTTGGCGCTCAAGCCTTCGCGCAGGGCCTTGATGATGGGGATGCCGCCGGCCACCGCCGCCTCGAAGGCCACCATGACACCCTTGCGCTGCGCCGCCGCAAAAATCTCGGTGCCGTGCACGGCCAGCAGCGCCTTGTTGGCCGTGACGACATGCTTGCCCGTCTCGATCGCTTCCAGCACCAGGGCCCTGGCAATGCCGTAGCCACCGATCAGCTCGATCACGATATCAATCTCGGGGTTGGCGATCACTTTTCGCGCATCGTCCACCACCTGCACGCCTTCGCCGACAGCGGCCCTGGCACGCGCCACGTCAAGGTTGGCCACCCTGGTGCTTTCAATGCTGCGGCCGGCGCGGCGCCGGATTTCTTCCTGGTTGCGCTTGAGTACGTTGAAGG
>JBASJO010000575.1:0-3033 GCA_049655365.1 Rhodoferax sp.
TGCCAGGCGACAACGTGTCGATCACGGTCAAGCTGATTGCCCCGATCGCCATGGAAGAAGGCCTGCGCTTCGCCATCCGTGAAGGCGGTCGTACCGTCGGCGCCGGTGTGGTGGCTAAGGTTATTGCGTAATCCATCAGATCTTGACGACCCGGATATCAAAGGGGCATAGCTCAATTGGCAGAGCGTCGGTCTCCAAAACCGAAGGTTGTAGGTTCGATTCCTACTGCCCCTGCCACCTGACGATGTTGTTAGGTGGTCAAAAAGCCCGCTACTAACCTGGCGGGCTTATGCGTATCAAGCTCACTTTATTTCTGCGCTGGTTTAAACAGGCAACATCAACATAACATGGCCACCCCTCAAGTACAAACCGTCAACACCACCGCCGACAAAGCCAAGCTGGCGCTCGCTGCTGCTTTGGTGCTTGCAGGGCTGGTGGCCTATTACGCACTGGGCAAGCAAGGCCCCTTGTTCCAGTGGTTGGGTTTGCTGGCGCTGCTGGCTTTGGCCGTGGTGGTCTTTTTGCTCTCGGAGACCGGTAAATCGTTGACCGCCTTTGGTCAGGATGCTGTTCGTGAAGTCAAAAAAGTCGTATGGCCGGCCCGCAAGGAAGCCATTCAGATGACGGTGTATGTGTTTGGTTTTGTGTTGATCATGGCGCTGTTTCTCTGGTTGACCGACAAGACGCTCGAATGGTTCTTCTATGACCTTATTTTGGGGTGGAAATAATAATGACGGATGATGTGAACTCCCCCTTGGACGGATCAGAAGACGCAGTCGCGGCCCCCGTGGCTGCGCCGGTGAATCCTGATCTGCGCTGGTATGTCGTGCATGCCTACTCGGGTATGGAGAAAGCTGTCGAGCGCAACATTCTGGAGCGCATCAACCGTGCCGGCATGCAAAGCAAGTTCGGTCGTATTCTGGTGCCCATGGAAGAAGTGGTCGAGATCAAGAACGGTCAGAAAAAAACCACCGAACGCAAATTTTTCCCGGGTTATGTGCTGGTTGAGATGGTCATGGACGATGACACCTGGCATTTGGTCAAGCATACCAACAAGGTGACTGGCTTTGTCGGCGGTGGCAAGACACGTCCGTCGCCCATTTCTGAAGCCGAAGTCCAGAAAATTGTGAGCCAGATGCAAGAGGGCACCGAGAAGCCGCGTCACAAGGTTGAATTTGTGGTCGGTGAGTATGTGCGTGTCAAGGAAGGCCCCTTTGCCGATTTCAATGGCTCGGTCGAAGAAGTCAATTACGAGAAGAGCAAGGTCCGTGTGGCGGTCACCATTTTTGGTCGCGCGACACCGGTTGAGCTGGAGTTTTCCCAGGTGGAAAAAGCCTGAAAATTTGCGGGTCAGACCACTTGCGTAGCAACGTGCTCTGTCCTCAACTGATTAGAAGTTCGCACTTTCCGACTCGGTGCGAATGTTTGAAGTGAGTCGTTAATGTCGGGGAGCCCGAGCTGCAGTTTGCAGGTGAAGGCGTTAGCACCCGTTAGGAGTTAAACATGGCGAAAAAAATCGTCGGTTTTGTCAAGCTGCAAGTCCCAGCTGGTAAAGCCAACCCATCCCCCCCCATTGGCCCGGCTTTGGGTCAGCGTGGTTTGAACATCATGGAATTCTGCAAGGCATTCAATGCCCAGACCCAGGGTGTCGAGCCCGGCCTGCCACTGCCTGTGGTGATCACTGCCTTTGCTGACAAGAGCTTCACTTTTGTCATCAAGTCACCCCCGTCATCCATCCTGATCAAAAAAGCGGTCAAGATCGACAAGGGCTCGGCCAACCCGCTCAAGACCAAGGTCGGCAAGATCACGCGCGCTCAGCTCGAAGAAATCGCCAAGACCAAGATCAAGGACCTGACTGCTGCCGACATGGATGCAGCCGTCCGTACCATCGCCGGCTCAGCCCGCTCGATGGGTATCAACGTGGAAGGTGTTTAAATGGCACGCTTGACTAAAAAACAAAAAGCCCAGCAAGGCAAAGTGGACAGCGGCAAGCTGTACCTCATTGGTGACGCTCTGGGTCTGGTGAAGGAATTCGCCAACGCCAAGTTCGATGAATCCATCGACGTGGCGGTGCAGCTCGGCATCGATGCCAAGAAATCCGACCAAGTGGTGCGTGGCGCTGTCGTGTTGCCCAACGGCACCGGCAAGACCAAGCGCGTGGCCGTATTTGCCCAGGGAGCCAAGGCTGAAGAAGCCAAGGCCGCTGGCGCTGACATCGTCGGTATGGACGACCTGGCTGCCATGATCAAGGCCGGCGACATGCCCTTTGACGTGGTGATTGCCGCCCCTGACGCGATGCGCGTGGTCGGTACCCTGGGTCAGATCCTCGGCCCACGTGGCCTGATGCCTAACCCCAAGGTCGGCACTGTGACCCCTGACGTGGCCACTGCGGTGCGTAACGCCAAGGCGGGTCAGGTCCAGTTCCGTGTTGACAAGGCCGGTATTGTGCATTCCACCATTGGCCGCCGTTCCTTTGACAGCGACAAGCTGCAAGGTAACCTGGCCGCGTTGGTCGATGCCTTGGTGAAAGCCAAGCCTGCGACCAGCAAGGGTCTGTATTTGCGCAAGGCAGCTATCTCCAGCACCATGGGTGTTGGCGTGCGTGTCGACCTGCAATCGATCAGCGCCTAAGGCGAGAAATTGGGCTGTCCGCAAGGGCAGCCTGACGTGGTGGGCTGCAGTGGACTTAGCTGCTGCAGGCCATCCAAGACCGTTGGTGTGCCAAGCCCTTGGGTGAAAGCACTTAATCCTGAACAGCCAACGCAGATGGCGATCCCGCTGCCAAAGAACAGACAAAGTTCCGAAACAGTTGGTCGCTGCAATATGGTGTGCCCTGATGTGAAGTTACAGACAGCACAAACGGGTACTTTTTAAGGAGTTGACCTTGAGTTTAAATCGCAGTGAGAAAGAAGCGGTCATCAGTGAAGTGACCGGCCTCGCCACTAAAGCTCAAACGCTCGTGATTGCGGAATACCGTGGCATCACGGTCGCCGACATGACCAAACTGCGCACCATCGCGCGCAGCAACGGTGT
>JBASJO010000576.1:0-6324 GCA_049655365.1 Rhodoferax sp.
CTTCGACAGGCTCAGGGCGAACGGTTCATACTTTACCGGGCCGGATCAATAATCTCGGGTAGCCTTGCGGCTGGGAATGAATGCTGAAACCTCAAACTTGATGAATACCGGCCCTGAGTTTTTTACCCAAACGATGCGAATAATCACGCATCCAACACGTTCTTTGTCGCAGAATTTGGCTTGATTTGCAGATAGACGGCTCAATCTTCAAGAGCCATAGTTGTCTCTTCGGCCACGGGAGTTCACATGCACCCAATCCGCCCACCTGCTGTCGCCGGGGCTTTTTACCCGGGGAGTCGCCAGACCCTGTCGCACGACGTGCTGGCCATGCTGGCTGCGGCCAAACCAGAGGCCGCGGGCGTCACGGCGCCCAAAGCCCTCATCGTGCCGCACGCCGGCTACATCTACTCCGGCGCTACCGCCGCGCAGGCCTATGCGCAACTTGCTGGTGTGCGCCAAAAAATCCGCCGCGTTGTCTTGCTTGGGCCGGTGCACCGCGTGCCAGTGCGTGGTTTGGCGCTGCCCGGCGCTGACTACTTTGCCACGCCATTGGGTCAGGTCGAAATCGACCAAGACGCGGTAGCGGCCATTCGCGCGCTGCGCCAGGTGGTGGTGAGCCCGGCGGCGCACGCGCAGGAGCATTCGCTGGAGGTGCAATTGCCCTTTTTGCAGCTGGCGCTTGATGATTTCAAGCTGGTGCCGCTGGCGGTGGGGGACGCTACCCCTTTCGAGGTGGCCCAGGTGCTGGAGGTGCTCTGGGGCGGTGCCGAAACGCTGATCGTGATCAGCTCTGACCTGTCGCATTTTTTGTCCTACGCCACCGCCCAGGCTATGGACCGCGCTACCGTGCAGGGCATGCTGCAGTTGCAGACCAAGCTCAGCCACCAGCAGGCCTGCGGTGCCACCCCGGTCAACGGCCTGCTGCTGGCGGCCCGCCAGCATCATCTGCAGCCGCACCTGCTGGGCTTGTGCAATTCGGGCGACACGGCGGGCGACAAGGGGCGCGTGGTGGGTTACGCGGCGCTGGCCTTCACTCCGGGAGAAAACCATGCGCACTGACACCACAGTACATGACGAGCATGGCCAATTACTGTTGCAAATTGCCCGCACGGCCATCTCGAACGCCTTGGGGAGCACGGTGGCGCTGCGCGAGCCCGCAGGTGCCACCGCCGATGTGCTGCAAGCCCTGGGGGCCAGTTTTGTCACCCTGAACCAGCGCGGGCAACTGCGCGGTTGCATTGGTTCGCTACAGGCGCACCGGCCGCTCATCCAAGATATCCAGGCCAACGCCGTGGCGGCTGCCTTGCACGACCCGCGTTTTGCGCCCTTGACCTTGCCGGAACTGGTCCTCACCGCAGTGGAGGTCTCAGTACTGTCGGCCATGCAGCCCCTGCCGTTTAATTCTGAAGCCGATGCGCTGGCACAGCTGCGCCCGGGCGTGGATGGCGTGGTGTTTGAATATGGGCGTCACCGCAGCACCTTTTTACCCCAGGTCTGGGAGCAGTTGCCCACGCCCCGGAAATTCATGGCCCACCTCAAAAAAAAGGCCGGACTGGCACCTGATTTCTGGGCGCCCGGCGTTCGATTGCAGCGCTACACAGTAAACAAATTCAAGGAAATGGAGGGCGCATCATGAAAGTTGAACCATCCAACTACCCCGCCCGCTACTGGCACCGAAACGACGACGGCCGCCTGCAGTGCGACCTGTGCCCGCGCGACTGCAAGCTGCACGAGGGCCAACGCGGCGCCTGTTTTGTGCGCATGTGCCAGGGTGAGCAGATGGTCTTGACCACCTACGGCCGCTCCTCGGGTTTCTGCATCGACCCGATCGAAAAAAAGCCCTTGAACAACTTTTACCCCGGCAGCAGCGTGTTCTCCTTCGGCACGGCGGGCTGCAATCTGGCCTGCAAGTTCTGCCAGAACTGGGACATCAGCAAGTCGCACGACATGGACCGCCTGATGGACCAGGCCTCGCCCGAAACAATAGCCCAGGCGGCGCGCCAGCACGGCTGCAAGAGCGTGGCCTTCACTTACAACGATCCGGTGATTTTTGCCGAATACGCCATGGACACGGCCGACGCCTGCCATGCGCTGGGACTCAAGACGGTGGCGGTCACGGCGGGCTATATCCATGAGCAGCCGCGGCGCGAATTTTTCGCCAAGATGGACGCCGCGAATGTCGACCTGAAGGCCTTCACCGAAGACTTTTACTTCAAGCTCACCAGCGCGCACCTGCAGCCGGTGCTGGACACCCTGCGCTACCTCCAGCACGAAACCCCGGTCTGGCTGGAGCTCACCACTTTGCTGATTCCGGGGCGCAACGACTCGGATGAGGAACTCACCGCCATGTGCGGCTGGATCAAAAAAGAGCTGGGCGCCGACGTGCCCTTGCATTTCTCGGCTTTTCACCCCGACTACAAAATGGACGATGTCCCGCCCACGCCAGTGGCGACGCTGGTGCGCGCCCGCAACATCGCCTTGCAGCAGGGCTTGCACTACGTCTACACCGGCAACGTGCACAACATCGAGGGCGACACCACGTTTTGTCCCAACGGCAAGGCACCGCTGATCGTGCGTGACTGGTACCAGATCAACGACTACCGGCTGACTGCCTCAGGCCACTGCCCGGACTGCGGTAACCCGGTGGCCGGACGTTTTGATGCCAAGTGTGGCCATTTTGGGCGGCAGCGGATACCGGTCACCTTGGGTTGACTGGCCTCAGTAGCTCGCCAGCGGCACCAGCGCGGCGTTCTTGAAGGTGTAGACCGTGATCGGGGCCTGCTTCATGTTGCCTTTGTCGTCATAGGCATAGGTACCCATGATGCCCTTGTAGCTGGTTTTGTACATGACAGCGCCCACTTTGTCCGGGTCCAGGGAGCCGGCTTTCTGGATGGCGTCGCCAATGAACATGGTCTGGTCATAAAACGGTGCGGCGTACACGTCGGCGTCCTGGTTGTAACGCTGCTTGTACTTGGCTTTGAAAGCCGGGCCCGTGGCGGTCTTGTCCAGCATTGAGCCGCCCTGCGCGCAGAACACCACGTCATTGACTGCATCGCCTGCGAGCTTGCCCATTTCGGGGCTGCACAGGGTGTCACCGCCCAGCAATTTGGCCTTGACGGCGAGTTGCTTCATCTGGCGCGTCATGGGCGCGGCTTGGGGCGCGTAGCCACCAAAGAAAATGGCGTCCGGATTTTTGGCCTTGAGGGTGGTCAGGATGGAGGTGAAATCCGTGGCCTTGTCGGTGGTGAACTCCTGTCCGACCACGTTCAACCCCAGGCGCTTGGCTTCCTTGGTGAACTCCTGCGCCACGCCCTGGCCAAAGGCCGTGCGGTCGTCAATCACCGCCACAGACTTGAGCTTGAGCACATTGGCTGCGTAGTTGGCCATGCCGGTGCCAATCTGGTTGTCGCTGGCGATGATGCGGAACAGGTTTTTATAGCCACCCAGGGTCACTTTGGGGTTGGTGCCAACGGTGGACATCATGGTGCCACCTTCGTTGTAAATCCGCGAGGCGGGCACTGCCACACCCGAGCAATAAGGCCCCATGACAAACTTGACGCCGTCATCGACAAATTTTTGTGCCACTTGCACGCCGGCTTTGGGGTCGCATTGGTCGTCTTCGGATTGCAGGACAAACTTCAAGGTTTTGCCGCCAACCGTGATCTTTTTGCTGTTGAGGTCATCAACGGCCAGGCGCACGCCGTTCTCGTTGTCCTTGCCGGCAAAGGCATTCGACCCCGACAAAGGGCCGGTCAAGCCGATGACCACCGTTTGCGCCTGGGCATAAGCCTGGCTGGCGAAAGCCAGGGTCATCGCGCCCATCAGGGGCAAAAGTGTGGAGGTGTGTTTCATAAAGGGTTCCTGAAAAATGTAATAGTGAAGAATAGCAAGTAGCAATGAATGTTGTTGCCTTGTCATCCCGGACCCGGCCCGGGATCCAAGAGGTCCGGACTTCCTTGATTGCGGGTCAGGCCCGCAATGACAACCAACGAACAAGCTGTTTACAGCTTAAGCCCGTGCCTCATGGGGATGTCTTGAATGCCATCAACGTCTCCTGTTATATAAAAATCAGCCCATGGTCATCAGCTGTGCGTTGCCACCTGCGGCTGCTGTGTTGGTGCTGATACTTTGCTCGTGCATCAGGGCGCTGAGGTCGTAGTGTGCACCCGCGGCCAATTGGGCGGGCGACAAGCTCTCAATCCGCACAATGGCGCCGGGTCGCCGTGCCACTTGGAGTGACAGGGCTTGCAGTGCGTCGCCGTCGCCCTCAAACAGCACGGCACCCAGATGCGCTTCGGTGTGCAGTTGTTCGGCGCTACAAAGCTGCACAAAGCCCCTGATTTCTGGCGGCAGCGTGGCGATCAAGCGCGTCACCGCGCTGTCTGCCGCCGGAGTTTCCAAGCAGCAGCGGTTGCCACTGGCCAGGGTTGCCGCCAGTTGATGAACCAACCCGAGCGCCGTGTGTGGCACCACCCAGACGGCGCCGCGCGGCAGCAAGTGGTAACGGTTGGATTCGCCCGTCGGACCGGGTAGCTTGAAAGATTTTCCCAGCACGGTGCTGGCCAGGTAGGCGTCGCAGACGGCAGAGGCTTGCACGGCTTCGAAGTGGCTTAATTCACCCTGGGGTGCCACCATGGCCAGCCCTTGCAAGCTGTCCAGCAACAGCGCCAGGGCTTGCAGACTGGCGGGCTCGGCCTGTTGACGCTCGCCAAGTGCGGGCACCATGACGCGGCACGCGGATGAGTCGGCCAGTGCGCTGAGGGCCGGGTTGTTTTGCGCCTCGTCAGCCTGCAACAAACGGTACAAGTACAGTGGGCCACCCGCTTTGGGACCGGTGCCCGACAGACCCATGCCGCCAAACGGCTGCACCCCCACCACGGCCCCGATCACGTTGCGGTTCACATAGACATTGCCGGCCTGCACTTTTTTGGTCACCTGGGTAATGGTTTCGTCAATACGGCTGTGCACACCAAAGGTCAGGCCGTAACCCGTGGCGTTGATGGCATCCAGCACCTGGTCAAGGTCGTCACGCCGGTAGCGCAGCACATGCAGCACCGGGCCGAACACCTCGCGTTGCAAGCGTTCGATACGGTCGATTTCAATCAGGGTGGGCATCACAAAGTGGCCCTGACCACCGCTTTCGTCGCGCGCCATGCGCGTCACCGGCTGGCCGTCGGCCTGCATGCTGGCAATGTGCGCCTCAATTTGTGCGCGCGCATCCTCGTCGATCACCGGACCCACGTCGGTGTGCATGTGGTCCGGGTTGCCCATGACCCACTCGCGCATGGCCTGCTTGATCATGTCGAGTACCCGCCCGGCCACATCTTCCTGAAGGCACAACAGGCGCAAGGCCGAGCAGCGCTGGCCCGCCGAATCGAAGGCCGACGACAGCACATCGCCCACCACCTGCTCGGCCAAGGCGGATGAATCGACCACCATCGCGTTCTGGCCACCGGTCTCGGCAATCAGCGGAATGCTGCGGCCCTGCAGGCTCAGGCGTCTGGACAGCGTTTGCGCAATCAGATGCGCCACTTCGGTCGAACCGGTAAACATCACGCCCGCCACCAGCGGGTGCGCCACCAGGGCAGCGCCCACCACCTCACCGGTGCCGGGCACCAGCTGCACTGCATCCCGCGGCACACCAGCCTCGTGCAGGATCTTGACCATCACGTCGGCGACCAGCGGCGTTTGTTCAGCCGGCTTGGCCAGCACGCAGTTGCCACTGGCCAGGGCAGCCGCAACCTGGCCCGCAAAAATCGCCAGCGGGAAATTCCACGGGCTGATGCACAGCACCACACCCAGCGCGCGGTGCGTCTGGTTGTCAAAACTGGCGTCCACCTGCGCTGCGTAATAGCGCAAAAAGTCCACCGCCTCGCGCACTTCGGCCACCGCGTTGGGCAGTGACTTGCCAGCCTCGCGCACGATCAGACCCAGAATGGTTTGGGTGCGCTGCTCCAGCAGATCGGCGGCGCGCTTCAAACAGGCGGCTCGCTGCTGAGGCGGCGTGACCTGCCAGATTTGCGCCGCACTGGCCGCGCGGCTGGCCGCCAGTTCGACCTCGGCGGCGGTGGCCGGACGCACCCAGCCCACTTGGTCACGCAGATCGGCGGGGTTGAGCACGACTTGCCAGCCGTCGGCCTGCGGCGAATGTGGGGCGGACTTTCGTCCGCCATGGTCGACTGAAGTCGACCCTACAAACGACCCGACATCCGCCACGGTGGCTGCAGCGGCGTAGCTGATTTGCGTGCTGCGCAGCAAACCGGCGGCCAGCGAAGCCAGCTGCTGCTCGTTGGCCAGGTTCAGGCCCGATGAGTTGAGCCGTGA
>JBASJO010000577.1:0-9628 GCA_049655365.1 Rhodoferax sp.
GCTCGGTGGGGGGCTGCCAGTACCACGTGGCGCACCCGGGGGGCCTGAGCTACCAGAGCCTGCCCGTCAACGCCAACGAGGCCGAGAGCCGGCGCCTGTCACGCTTCACCGCCATGGGACACACACCGGGGCTGATGCAGGTGCCACCCGCCACCATCAACGTGCCCGCCAGCCGCGAGTTCCCGTTCACACTGGATTTGCGGCGCGGTTGAGCGCGATGGGTGTGCAGGCCGCCTTATTTGAGCGCCGCCTGCACGTCGCCCACACGCATGCCCAGTGCATCGGCAAAAGCTTCCACCGTTTGGCCGCTGGCTTCAAAAGCTTTTTTGAGCGCAGCGCTGCGGGCGCGTTGCTGCTCCACCTCGGACAACACCTCGTCCAGCAGCACTTGAATGGGCTCGGCCGGCGTGCCGATGCGCGCCAGGTAGTCCTGCCGGGTCAGCCCTGACTTCTCGAAAGCCGCCAGCAGTTGCTTGCGCAATTTGGGCCGCAGGTCTTCGGTGTTGCGCGCCTGGCGCCGCTGAAACAGCTCGACGATCGACAGAAAAACATGTTCCGGGGCCACGTCTTCGACTGGTTTGCCATGCAGATCGTGGCGCTTCTGGCCCGCTGCCACGCTTTGCAGGTAGCGGGTGGAGCGGGTGTGCACACCCAACGCCGCCTTCAAGGATTCGCGTTTGAATTCCTCCGGGTGCGCTGCCAGCAACTCCTGGAAAATGCCCAGCTTGAGCGGCAGAAAGCGCTCGCCAAACAGCTGCGGGTAAAGCTCGAACAATTTTTCCAGCACGGGCTGTACCGAGGCAAAGCGGTTTTTGGCTTTGACCGGCTTGGCCTGGCTGTCAGCGATGGGCGTCTCCGAGATGCTCTCAGGCACCTCGGACTCAGGCACATCCTCAGGCAGTTGGTGGGTCAGATTGGTCTGTTCTTGAAGGGTTTCGGTCATGGCATGAATCAATTGGAAGAACCTGCGATTGTCAACGAAAGCGCTGCTTCGCTGGCATACTCACCCAAATGAACGAAGCCGTGCCAACGCAAACCCCTCCCGCCGAACCCGAGTCACCCGGCGTGGCCGCACTGGCGCGGGCGGCGCAAGCCTCGCCTGGACATTTTGATGAGTTGCGCGCAGCCGTCACAGGCAGCGGGAAAATAACCGAGGTTTGGCGGCAATTTTTTTCCAGCCTTGAGAACGACACCGCCGCCGACATGGACCAGCGCGCCGCCAATCTGGCGCGCCAGGTGCGCGACAACGGCATCACTTACAACGTTTATGCCGACGAAAACGGACCGCAACGCCCGTGGTCGCTCGACCTCTTTCCGCTGATCATTGACCCGGCGAGCTGGCAGCGCATCGAAGCCGGGGTGTTGCAACGCATGCGCCTGCTGGAGCGCGTGATGACCGATGTCTACGGACCGCAAACCCTGCTGCATGACGGCTTGTTGCCGCCGGCGCTGGTTCATGCCCATCCCGGCTACCTGCGGGCCATGCACGGCGTCAAGCCAGTGGGTGGGCGCTATCTGCACATTGCGGCCTTCGATCTGGCGCGTGGCCCAGACGGCAACTGGTGGCTGGAAGGACAGCGCTGCCAAGCGCCCTCAGGCCTGGGTTACCTGCTGGAAAACCGGCTCGCCATCTCGGCGCAATTTCCGCAAGCTTTTCAGAACCTGGGCGTCCAGCGCCTGGCTGGCACCTACCGCGCGCTGATGGACAGCCTCAAGGCCATGAGCCCGGCAGGTTCTGATGCGCACCTCGCGCTGCTGACCCCCGGCCCCTACAACGAAACCTATTTCGAGCACGCTTATCTGGCGCGTTACCTCGGCTTGACCCTGGTCGAAGGCAGCGATTTGCTGGTACGCGACGAGCGCCTGTTTTTGAAAACGCTCAAGGGCCTGGTGCCGGTGCATGGCCTGCTCAAACGGGTGGATGACCAGTACCTGGACCCGCTGGAGCTGCGGGCTGATTCCACGCTGGGCGTGCCCGGCCTGTTGCAAGCCATTCGTGCCGGCAACGTGCTGGTGGCCAATGCGCCGGGTTCGGCCTTTCTGGAGTCGCCCGCCTTGCTGGGCTTTTTGCCTGCCTTGTCGCGCCATTTGCTGGACGAAGAACTCAAGCTGCCGGCCCTGCCCACATGGTGGTGTGGCGAGCGCAGTGCCATGGAAGAAGCACTGCCACGGCTGGCCGACTGTGCCATCAAACCGACCTATCCTGGCTCTCTTGACCATGGCAGTTTTGAGCCGGTACTGGGTGGCAAGCTGGGCGATCGGGCGCTGGATGAGTGGGCCGGGCGCATCGTGCGGCAAGCCGAAGAGCACACGGTGCAGGGCTACACGCCGCTGTCGCAAATGCCCACCTGGCAAGCTTCGGTTGCGGGCGAGCCGGGCCGGTTGCGCTCGCGCTCGGCCATGCTGCGGGTCTTCGTGGTGTCTGACGGCGCTCAAGGCTGGCGTGTGTTGCCCGGCGGTCTGGCGCGCGTGGCCAGCGCCGGCCAGGAGATAACCTCGATGCAGCGCGGCGGCAGCAGTGCCGACGTCTGGGCATTGACCCGCGGCACGATTGATCACGCCACCTTGCTGGCACCGCACATGACGCCCGAGTCGCTGATGCAGCGCAAGCGCCTCATCACCAGCCGCGCCGCCGAAAATCTGTTCTGGCTCGGCCGCTACACCGAACGTGCCGAAAACGCCATCCGGCTGGCGCGCCTGACGCTGGAATGCCTGCACGGCGAAGAACAATCCTCGGCCCCGTTGCTGACCTGGCTCAGCCAGATGGCGGTGGCCAACACCCTGGTGCTGCCCGGTGTGCCCTCTGCCTTGCAGGCGCCGCGTGTGTTCGAGCGCAGCCTGATCGACAACCTGGGCAGCAGCAGCGGCGCCACCAGCGTGGGTTACTACCTGCGCGCCCTCAAAATGGTCGGCTCCAGTGTGCGCGAGCGCTTGTCGCAGGAACACTGGCGCATCATCATTCGCTGCGAAGAAGAGCTGTTCGAGCGCTGCGCATCGCAACGCCAACGGGCTGATTTTTCCGCGCTGCAGGCGCTGCAGATCCTCAAGGACACGAGCGACCACATGGCGGCCATCACCGGTGCCCAGACCGACCGCATGACGCGCGACGACGGCTGGCGCCTGCTCAGCATTGGCCGTCACATCGAGCGGCTGGCCTTTTTGTCGTCGGCCCTGATGCGCGGCATCACCACCGGCAGCCTGAAGACCGATGGCGGGTTTGATGCCATGGTGGAACTGTTTGACAGCGCCATCACCTTCCATGCCCAATTCCAGCAAAGCCGCGACATGGCGGCGCTGGTCGACCTGTTGGTGATTGACCGCGACAACCCGCGCTCCATTTCATGGATTGCCCACACCTTGCGCGGTCGCCTGGCCCGTCTGGCCGGCAGCGACCCCAACCGGCTCTGTGCCCTGTCACTCAAGGTGCCCAACCCCGGCACCTGGGGCCTGGCCCAACTGTGCGATGAAGCGCCTGACCTGGTGACCCCGGCACAAACCCAGGGCAACAAGCCAGATGCCATGGATCCAAGCCTGCAATATGCCCTGCTCAAGGACGTGCTGTACCAGTGCACCGAGGCCAGCTTTGTCGTCTCCGATGACATCAGTGCCACTTATTTCACCCACAGTGGCCTGGCCAACCAGAGTCTGGGGGCGGCATGAAGCTGCACATCACCCATGAGACGGTGTACGACTACCGACCCGCCGTCGAGACGGCGCAGCACATGGCCTATCTGACGCCGCTGGACAGTGCCACCCAGACCCTGCTGAGCCATAGCCTGCAGGTAAGCCCCGAGCCCGCCCACATCAACACCACCCGGGACGTTTTTGGCAACAGCCGCTGCTTTTTTTCGCTGCAAGTGCCGCACACCCAACTGCGGGTGCTGGCAAGCAGCCAAGTACTCACCCAGGCGGTGCATTTGCCACTCAGCGCGCTCAGCTGGGAGGCGGTGCGCGAGCACTTTCGCTACCAGGCCCATGCCGGCTTTGAGGCGGCCAACGAATTCGTTTTTGCGTCTCCCATGGCGCCGCGCCACGCTGAATTTAGCGCCTACGCCCGGCCCAGCTTCGGTGCGGGTACCGGTTTGCTGGCAGCCGCCATCGACCTGATGCACCGCCTCTACCACGACTTCACCTACGAGAGCCAGAGCACCGAGGTCAACACCCCGGCGCTCGAAGCACTGGCGCAACGCAAGGGTGTTTGCCAGGACTTTGCCCATATTTTGATTGCCTGCCTGCGCAGCATGGGCCTGCCAGCGCGCTACGTCAGCGGCTATTTACTCACCGAGGCGGCGCCGGGCACGGTCAAGCTCAAGGGCAGTGACGCCTCGCATGCCTGGGCTTCGGTGTATGTGCCTGACTTACCAGACGGCGAACGCTGGGTCGACCTGGACCCCACCAACGACCGCGTGGGCTGGCCCTCGCCCGGCGAAGACTATGTGACGCTGGCCATGGGCCGGGACTTCTCCGACGTGTCACCCATCCGCGGCGTCATTCACGGTGGTGCCAGCCACACCCTGCGCGTGGGCGTGACCGTGGAGCCGGTCACCGAAGCCGGGGATTTGCCGCGCCGAACCCAGAGCCAAACCCAGGCCTTCGGGCAAAGTCAAAATTCAACGTTCAACAAACCCTAAAAACACAGGAAAAAGCCATGAGCATTTACGCCAAACTCAGCCAACTCGGCATCACCCTGCCCCCGGTGGCTACACCCGCCGCCGCCTACGTGCCGTATGTGCTGACCGGCAATATGGTGTTTTTGAGTGGCCACATCGCCAAAAAAGATGGCAAAGTCTGGGTCGGCCAACTTGGCAAGAACATGAGCACTGAAGAAGGCAAGGCTGCGGCCCGCGCCGTGGCCATTGACCTGATGGGCACCTTGCACGCCGCCGTGGGCGACCTGAACCGGGTCAAGCGCGTCGTCAAGTTGATGTCTTTGGTCAACTCCACCGGTGACTTTACCGAGCAGCACCTGGTCACCAATGGTGCCAGCGAATTGATTGGCGAGGTCTTTGGCGCAGAGCAAGGGGCACACGCCCGCAGTGCCTTTGGCGTGGCGCAGATTCCGCTGGGGGCCTGCGTCGAGATCGAACTGATTGCCGAGGTGGCGTGAGGCGATTCAGCGCAAGGCTGAAGTCAGGCGTTCAATGCGCTGGGCGCCGACCGCGCCGAGCTGTCCCGGCTTTACCCGGTCTGGCGCAATCTCGGCCAGCGGCACCAGCACAAAGGCCCGCTCGCCCATGCGCGGATGCGGGATGTGCAGCACGGCGCTGCTGATGCGGGCTTCGCCGTAAAGCAAAATATCAAGGTCGAGGGTGCGCGGCGCGTTGCGGTACGGCCGTTCACGCCCGGCCTGGCTTTCAATTTGCTGCAAGCGCAGCAGTAACTCCGGTGCACTGAGACGGGTTGCCACAGCAATCACCGCGTTGAAATAATCCGACCCGGTCGACTCGATCGGCGCCGTACGGTACAGGCTGGAGGTGGTGACGATCCGGGTTGTGGGCAAAGCATTGATGCTTTGCGTAGCGGTCCGAAGTGCCGCTTGCGCATCCCCCAGATTGGCGCCCAGCGCCAGGTAGGCCAGCACCTCCGGACGTTCAGCGCCAGCCATGCCTGGCTTTCAAGCTTGCGGGTCTTGCGCCGGTGCGTCACCGGGGCCACGAGCCGGTTGGCGGCGGCGACGGCGGCGTTTCTTGGGCGCCTCAACACCATCACCCACAACTGCGTCAGGCGGCAAGTCAGAGCGGTCGGTTGCGGCGTCTGTGCGCGTTGCTTGGGGCGCGGCGTCCGAATTGGCCCGGCTGGGGACCGAATGCACTCGGGGTGCGCGCGGCGCACGGGGCGTCTTGGCACGCTGTTGTTGTTGCTCCAGCTTGACCTCGTCGACCATGTCATTGCGCAGGTCGTCATTGGCCAGGCTGAAAGCTTCCCACCAATCGGACAGCACCATGTCGAGCTCGCCGATCTCAGCGCGCAAACGCATGAAGTCAAAGGCGGCCCGAAAACGCGCCTGCTCGACCAAGCCAAACGGCGCACTGCCCACGCGTTTTTCAAAGCGCGGTTGCATCAACCAGATTTCACGCATGTCGCCGGCCAGCTTGCCGCGACCGGAGACGTCGCCAATGCGGGCGTTGAACACGTCCTCGATCGCATCCTGCAGCGCCGGGTGGGCGTGCTGGCCGTCCTGGATACGCTTGGCGCAACCGTCGCGCACATCGGCCCACAGCACGCAGGCCAGCAAGAAGCTGGGCGCCACCGGTTTGCCCTCGCCGACCCGGCGGTCGGTGTCTTGCAGCGCCGACTTGACAAAAGGCGTCTCGCCGCGCTCCACCACCACATCCAGCAGCGGGTAGATACCGTGGGCCAGGCCCAGCGCCTTGAGCTGCTCGATGGAGGCCAGCGCATGGCCGGTTTGCAGCAGCTTGAGCATCTCGTCGAACAAACGGCTTTGCGGCACCTCGGCCAACAAAGCCCTGGACTTGACCAGCGGCGTGGCCGTTTTGGGCTCCAGCTTGAAGCCCAGCCCATTGAGCTTGGCGGCAAAACGGATGGCGCGGATGATGCGCACCGGGTCTTCACGGTAGCGCGCCACCGGGTCGCCAATCATGCGAATGACGCGGTTTTTCGAGTCCTTGATGCCGTGGTGATAGTCCACCACGATTTGCGTCTCGGGGTCGTAGTACATGGCGTTGATGGTGAAGTCACGGCGCACCGCGTCTTCTTCCTGCGGACCCCAGACGTTGTCGCGCAGCACCCGGCCGGTGCTGTCCACCGCGTGTTTCATGCCGGCCAGCTCGCTCTTGCTGGTTTTTTCGTTGCCCGCCACCTGCTCGGCAGCCACGTTGTCCAGGTAAGCGCGGAAGGTCGAGACCTCAATCACCTCATGCTCGCGACCGCGGCCGTAGACCACGTGCACGATGCGAAAGCGCCGGCCGATGATGAAAGCGCGCCGGAACAGGCCCTTGACCTGCTCGGGCGTGGCGTTGGTGGCCACGTCGAAGTCTTTGGGGGCCAGGCCCAGCATCAGGTCGCGCACCGCGCCGCCAACGATGTAGGCCTCGAAGCCTGCCTGTTTCAGGGTACGCACCACGTTGAGCGCGCGCTCATCGACCAGCCTGGGGTTGATGCCGTGCTCTGCCGGGCCAATTTCCGCGCGCTTGCCGAACGGGTGTTTGTTGGCCGGAGCAGGTTTGCCCAAAAGTTTGTTGATGAAGTTTTTAATCATTGTTGTTGATGTTTTTAACGAGGCACTCCGTCACTGCGAGCGTAGCGCGGCAGTCCATGCAGTCGGAAGTCATGGATTGCTTCACTTGCGTATCGCAATGACGGAAGGTGTTCATGGAAAGCAAATCGCCACGCCGTGACGAACTCTGGCCAGATTGTTCATTCTAAAAAAGTTCAAGTATGCGCCAGCCACGGTCCAGCGCAATGGCACGCAGCCGGTCCTCGGGGTTGGTGGCCACCGGATGCGTCACTTTTTCCAGCAGTGGCAAGTCGTTCATGGAGTCGCTGTAAAAGGTGCTCTCCACGTTTGCCCAGCTCAAACCGCGCCTTGCCAGCCACTCTTCCACACGCTTCACCTTGCCTTCCCGAAACGACGGCGTGCCTGCAATCTCGCCGCTGAACCAGCCACTCTGCGGGTCGCGCGCCAGTTCAATGGCGATCAGTTCTGGCACGCCAAAGGCCTTGGCAATCGGCCGCGTGACAAACTCATTGGTGGCGGTCACGATCACCACCGCGTCGCCCGCGGCCTGATGCTGTTGCACCAACGACAGGGCCTGGGGCTGAATGGCTTTTTTTACCACTGACTCCATGAATTTGGCGTGCGCAGCTTCTGATTTTAGGGCGCCCTGCATCCGCAGGGCCTCGGTGGCAAAGTGCACATACTCAAAAATATCGAGCGTGCCAGCCCTGTACTGCTCGTAAAAAGCGTCGTTGCGCCGGTTGAATTCAACCGGGTCGTGCCAGCCCAGCGTGGTGGTGAAGGTGTTCCATTCGTAGTCGGAATCCATCGGGATCAGGGTGTGATCCAGGTCAAACAGGGTCAATTTTTGGGTCATGTGTTGTCCATCATGGCTTTGATCAGTGGGATGGTGATCGCGCGGCGGGTTTGCAGGGCATATCCATCCATCAGCTTGAGCAGTTCCATCAGTGAGCCCAGGTCGCGGGAAAACCGCGTCAGCATGAAGTCCATTACCTCATCGCTGAGGGCAATACCGCGCTCGTCGGCGGCCTGGCGCAATACGACGCGCCGCTCGGGTTCGCTCAAGGCCTGTAACACAAAAACGTGGCCGCCGCCCAGGCGGGTGCGCAGGTCGTCGCGCAGTTTCAGGTCGGCGGGTGGCAGGCTGCCGCTGGCCAGGACCGCCATTTGCAGGGTTTGGGCATGCACGAACCAGTTGAAAGCCAGCTGTTGTTGGGCCGTGCTGTAAGCGTGCACATCGTCCATCAACACACAGGCCCAGGACTCGTCGAATTCGGGCGCCACTTGAACCCCGGCATCGAGCCAACCGACACGGGCGCCCTGCTCCTGCAGCGCCTCGCCCATGGCCTTGAGCAAATGGGTTTTGCCACAGGCGTTGCCGCCCCAAAGGTAGCTGGGAACGGGTGAGCGCCGGGTGGTGCCGGCATGGCCCAGCCACAGCGTCAGGTGCGCCACCGCCGCTTCATTCGAGCCGATGCAAAAGTTTTTCAGGCTCGGCCCGGTGGGCAGCCCCATGTCGAGCACCAGTTGTTGCATCATGCGTTGCCACTGTCCCGGTAGAGCGCGCTGTGCAAATAAGCGAGGCGGCCCCGGCGAATGGCAACCAGCATCACGGCACTCAGCGGCAGGGCGATCAACACGCCGACAAAACCCAGCACATGGCCAAAGGCCAGCAAGGCAAAAATAACCGCCAGCGGATGCAGCCCCACGCGCTCGCCCACCAGGCGCGGGGTCAAAAAGAAGCTCTCCAGCAACTGGCCCAGGCCATACACCACGGCCACCATCACCAGTGCGCTGACATGACCGGCCTGCGCGGAAAACTCCAGAAAACCCGCCAGCGTGGCCAGAATCAGGCCCAGCCCGAAGCCGAGGTACGGTATGGCCACGGCCAGACCGGTGAACACCCCAATCGGCAGGGCCAGGTCCAGGCCAAACAGTGCCAACCCGGCGCTGTAGTACACCGCCAGCACCACCATTACCAGCAGTTGGCCGCGCAGGTACTGGCCCATGACGCCATCGGCTTCCAGGGTGAAACTGTCCACCGCAGCGCGCAGACGGGGAGGCACCAGCACCAACAGCAGGTCCATGAAGCGGCGCCATTCCATCAACAAGTAAAACAACACCACCGGAATCAGCACCGCATTGCCCACCAGCGACAGCGCCACGCTGCCACCCAATTTGGCCGAGGCCAGCAAACGGCCTAGCAGGTCCTCAAAGTTGGCGTTCAGGTGCTCCATGGCAAAGGTCTTGAGCCCGGCCACGTCAAACGACATGTGCAGGCCAAATTGCGATAAAAAGGGTTGCAGGAAGGCGTTGAAACGGTCCAGCATGGGCGGCACCTGCTCACGCAACAGCGGCAACTGCTTGATCAAAATGGGCACCACGAGCAGCATCAGCGCCAGCAGCATAAGTAAAAACACAACTTCCACC
>JBASJO010000578.1:0-1989 GCA_049655365.1 Rhodoferax sp.
TCCAAGGCCTGCGAATGCTACGGCGTGGTCAAAAAGGAGCTCAACCGCCTGCTCAGTGACGTGCGCCTGTGAGATTGGTAAATCAGTTGGGGTCAGAGCACGTCGCTTTGTGAGTGGTCTGACCCCCAAGGTATCAATATCTCGTGGCTACCCCGTTGTCGATACGCACGCTGTCACCCACCCGAATGTCATTGGCACTGGACTGCGTCAGGGTCTGGTAGCTGCCATTGTTCAGGCGAACCGACAGTTGGTAGGCATTGACCTGTTGCGCCTGGTTGCGTTTTTCCAGTTCGTGGCCGGCGTAGGCGCCACCCGCTGCCCCCAGCACGGTGGCGGCCGTTTTGCCGGAGCCGCCGCCCACCTGGTTGCCCAGAATGCCACCCACCACGGCACCGGCAATGGTGCCGGCACCAATGGAGGTGCTGCTGGGGTTGTTCTGAGCCACCAGCGTGATGGACTGCACCACGCCATATTGC
Organism: Rhodoferax sp.; assembly: GCA_049655365.1. Taxonomy (GTDB): domain Bacteria; phylum Pseudomonadota; class Gammaproteobacteria; order Burkholderiales; family Burkholderiaceae_C; genus Rhodoferax. Next base: position 477 of record JBASJO010000578.1, read on the forward strand.
GTGTAGCTGCTGGTATTTTGCTGCGGGTAGGCCGTGCCCGTGTTGGCGTTGGGGTAGGTGTTCATGTCGGCGCAGGCGCCGAGCATGAGGGTGGCCGCCAGGGCGGATACGGCTGTCAAGGTGTGCAAAGTTTTCATGTGTTTACTCCAGTTACTGTTTGATGGTCATTTCGTTGTTGATCCGGACCACGCCCTTGATGCTGCCAGCCACGGCAAGGGCGCGGTCAATTTGTGGCTGGTTGTTGACAAAGCCGCTGAGCTGGACCACGCCGTCACGGGTCACAGCAGCGATGTCAGCGCTCTTGACGCTGTCGTCCGCCATCAGGGCCGCCTTGACCTGGGCGGTGATGACGGCGTCGTCGATCTTGGTGCCGATGGTGGTGGGCGCGCCCTTGAGGCTGACGCCGTTGTTGACCGCGACCACGCCGGGCACGCTGCGGGCAATCGCCAGCGCATTGTCAATTTGCGTCTGGTTATCGACAAAGCCACTCAGCAGTACTTCACCCTTGCGGGTTTCGACCTTGAGGTCAAAGCTCTTGATGTCAATGTTGTCGAGCAGCGCCGCCTTGACCCGGGTGGTCAGCACGCTGTCGTCAATTTCAGTGCCGATGGTGGTGCTGGCTGTCGGCGCTCGGGGGGGATCTTCAACTTTGCTGCAGCCCGCCAGGTAGAGGGTCATCACACCGGCCAAAGTGGTGCTTGCAATGCGCAGGCCAAGAAGGGTTCTTGTCATTTTTTCTCCAGTTGCCAAGTCGTTGAAACAAAGCTCACTGTCGTCGTGTTGACGGCACAGGTCTGTGCGATTGCGCACAGACCTGTGTCGACGCCCGTCTTAGGCTTGGCGGCTTCATGAGAACACACTTGGTGGCCCCTGCAGCCGTCTCCCAAACCACGCCACAAGTCATCGCACTGACGGGTTGCTGGACGGCGCGCGGTCTGGGTGAGCGCGAGCGTGACCTGCTGCTGCAGCTTGCTGACAGACCCGCTCCCTTGACGGTGGACGCCTCCGGCATCGAAGCCCTGGATACCGCCGGGGCCTGGGTGCTGCACGCCTTGCTGAGCGGGCCGCGTGGCGACGGGGCCGGCCTGCCCCTGCAAGGCCTGCCGGCTGAATTTTCCGGTTTGCTCGAAAGCGTGCGCGCGCATGCCGTGGCGCAGGCCCATGGGCCCGTGACGGCCGTTGTTGCTGCGCCATCGGGATTGGACGCCACCGGCCGGGCCGTGGTCGGCATGGTCGAGCAATTGCTGGCCATGCTGCGCTTCATCGGTGAAAGCGCCCAGGCGCTGGTCAACTGGCTGCTGCATCCGTCGCGCATTCGCTGGCCGGCGGTGCTGTTCAACCTGCGCAGTGCCGGCTTTGATGCCCTGCCCATCGTGGGCCTGCTGTCGTTTTTGTTGGGTGTGGTGGTGGCCTATCAGGGCGCTGACCAGTTGCGGCAATACGGTGCCAATATTTTTGTCGCCGACTTGGTGGGTCTGTCGATGCTGCGCGAGTTTGCGCCGCTGATCACTGC
>JBASJO010000579.1:0-3091 GCA_049655365.1 Rhodoferax sp.
GGCGTCGGTCACAAACTCGGCGGCGCTGTAGGCCTGCAGTGGGTCGCGGATGTTGATCAGGTGGTGCGGCACGGCAGCCAGTTCGGCCGCGCTGGGTTTGGCCGTGCCAATGTCCATGCCTCGGTACACCAGTGCCGAATCAACACTGATGATCTCCACCGGCCAGGCTTGTGCAATGGCCAGCGCAGCCGCTGTTTTGCCCGACGCAGTGGGGCCAGCCAATGCCAGGTGACGGGGCAGGGCGGGCCGTGAAGCAGTGAAAGTCGTGGAGTCAGGTTGCATGGGGTTCCCCGTATTTTTGCACCAGGGTCCAGGCCGACAGCGCAATCAGGGCGCTCCAGAACCACACGCCCAGCGTGAGCGGCAGCACGGTGCCGTCCATGTGGTCCCCGAGCCAACTGCCCATGGCAAAGGCGGCCAGCATCATCAAAAATCCGTTCAAGGCCGACGCCGCACCGGCCGCGTGCGGGAACGGCCCCACCGCGCCGCTTTGGCCACAGGGTTGGTGGATGCCGTGACCCACGATAAACAGCAACTGCGGCAGCATGATGGCCCATACATTTTGTATGCCAGCCAGGCTGAGCCCGGCCATCAGCGTGCCGCCAGCCAGCGACAGCATACCGGCCCATTTGAGCGAGCGGCGCACGCCAAAGCGGGGCAGCCAGTGGCGACACAAAAAGGTGCCGCCAATGTAGGCCAGCGAGTTCAGTGCCATGAGCGCGCCGTACTGCGTTTTGCTTAAACCCAGCACGCTCATGAAAACAAACGACGACGCCGCCAAGAACGTGAATAGACCGCCATAGGACGCCGCAGACAGGGCCGAGAATGCCAAAAAGGTCGGATGGCGCAGGATGCTTTTCCAGGTGCTCATCACGGTGACACTTTGCAGTGCAGCTGGGTTTTTGCGCTGCAAGGTTTCTTCAAAACGCCAAGCGATCAGCCCCAGAGCAACCGCACCAAAGACCGCCAGCGACAGCAGGGCAAAACGCCAGTTGAACACCTCGGTCATCAGCCCGCCCAAGGGGGCACTCAAAAAAGCAATCACGCCCAGGCCGCTCAAACCCTTGCTCATCACGCCCGCGCCTTGTACCGGTGCGTACAGGTCGCGCACGATGGCGCGTGCGCACATGACCCCCGCACCCATGGCGGCACCTTGCACGGTGCGCCACACAATCAAGGCAGTCATGCTGGGCGCCAGCGCGCTGCCCAAGGCCGCCAGCACGTAAGCGCCCAGGCCAATGAGCAAAATGGGTCGTCTGCCAAAGCGGTCGGACAGTGGCCCCCACACCAGTTGCGAGACCCCAAACGCCAGTAGCAGTGCCGTCAGCGTCAATTGCGCCTGCTGCATGGATGCTGCAAAGCCGGCGGTAAGTACCGGCAGTGCGGGTAAGTACAGGTCAGTGGTGATGGGCTGCAGTCCGAGCAGCAGCGACAGCAGCAGGACGATCACAGCGGGGGGCATGGCAGTGGCTTGGTTTGGCATCCCTTGAAGCGTAGCAGATAGGGCTGCCGCTTTTGCTGCACGCCGGGCAGCCGTGCCCTGAGGCTCCGTTCTATTGCGACAGTATCCAGTCTGCCAAGTTCTTTAACTCCTTGGGGTCCTTCGTGTCGATGATCTTGTGTTTTTCCACCGAGCCGTCTTCAAACTGGATTTTGGGACCGGTCGTGATGTTTTTGATGATCTCTTACTGGCGCTTTGTCGTTTGGCCGGCTGCGATTTTTTTCAGGGAAGGGCCTTTTTTGGTTTTGTCAACGGCGTGGCACTTGGTGCAATCGTTGTTTTTGAAAAGAGCTTTGGCTGCGTCGGCATCGACTGTTGTCTGAGCAATCGCCAAGTTGGCAAACGCCAGCATGAGTGAGGTGGCCAGCAGGGATGGGAAAAATTTAGACATTGTTTACTCCAAAAAAGGTGGTCAGGTTGTGTTCAACACCGATGGCGCCAGCTTAAGTCAACACAGGCAATGCTTCTGTGCGCCGGCAGACACACAAGGAAGTCGCTGACGCGTTTTGTTTTTGCAGGAGCTTGCAGAAACGCACACTGTGTGCCATCGCACAGACGCGGCCCCGGTTGCCCGCGATAGTCCGTCCCGTGTCACTTGAATCCCATGGTGGCAGGACATAGCAGCCGCAACTTGGCAGCTGCCCCTAACTTTCTGGAGAAACGACCAATGAAATCCTATTTGAAAAACGCCTTGGCACTGACAGCTGTGGCGCTCGCCAGCCAGGCCATGGCACAAGTTACTTTTTATGAGCGGGACGGCTTTCAAGGCCGGTCCGTCACCACCGAGAGCCAGATCGGGAATTTCGAGCGTTACGGCTTCAACAACCGTGCTTCGTCGGTCGTGGTGACCAAAGACAACTGGGAGGTTTGTGAAAATAACCAGTTCGGTGGTCGTTGTGCCGTCCTGCAACCGGGCCAGTATCCTTCCCTGGCCGCGATGGGCTTGAACGACCGCGTGTCGTCGGTACGGGCAGTGCGCAACAATGCGCCCCCTGCGGTCACACCGCAAGTCACTTTCTATGAAAACGAAAGTTTTCGCGGTCGCTCTTTCCTGACCAACACGCAGGTCAGGAACCTGAACCGTAACCAGTTCAATGACCGTGCGTCCTCGGTGGTTGTGGTCGGCGGACCTTGGGAGCTGTGTGAAGACAATCAGTTCAGGGGGCGTTGTGTTGTCCTGCGTCAGGGGCAGTACCCCTCCATGACCGCCATGCGCCTGAATGACCGCGTTTCGTCGGTGCGGTTGGCCAGCCGGGAAGCCCGTGCCGATGAAGACCGATATGCGCCCGCTGCGGCCAGTGGGCAGGTGACGTTTTATGAAGGCGATGGTTTTTCCGGGCGCGCATTCACCACGATTCAGTCGATCGACAACTTTGTGCAAAACAACTTCAACGACCGCGCCTCCTCGGTGGTGGTCACCGGAGGCGCCTGGGAACTTTGTGAAGATGTTCGCTACAACGGCCGATGCGTCGTGTTGCGTCCCGGCCAGTATCCGTCGATGACGGCCATGGGCTTGAACGACCGGGTCTCGTCGGTGCGCGCCGTCAGCCAGGACGCACGCAATGATGACAATCGCTATCAGCCTGTTGC
>JBASJO010000580.1:0-1691 GCA_049655365.1 Rhodoferax sp.
TGGCCGTTGAGCAACACATCACGCTCCTTGTCGGCGTTGATTTTTTCCAGCTCTTTTTGCACCTCACTCACCAGCACCTGGTGGTAGTGCAGCGCGTGCAGCGTGGCACCGGTCGGGCTCGGCACCCAGGCGGTGTTGGCACCGGCCTTGGGGTGGCCAACTTTTTGCTCCAGCATGGCCTTCATCAGGTCGGGCATGGCCCACATGCCCTTGCCGATTTGTGCCTTGCCGCGCAGGCCACAGCCCAGACCCACCAGCACGTTGTTGCGCTCGTAGGATTGGATCCAGGCGCTGCTCTTCATGTCGCCCTTGCGGATCATGGGGCCGGCCTGCATGGCGGTGTGCATTTCGTCGCCGGTACGGTCGAGGAAGCCGGTGTTGATGAAGGCGACCCGGCTGGCCGCGGCGGCAATACAGGCTTTCAGGTTGACGCTGGTGCGGCGCTCTTCGTCCATGATGCCGAGCTTGACCGTACTGTCAGGCAGACCCAGCATGGCCTCGACGCGGCCAAACAGTTCGGCGGCAAAAGCCACTTCAAACGGACCGTGCATCTTGGGTTTGACGATGTAGACCGAGCCCTTGCGCGAGTTGCGGATGGCGTCCTTCTTGGTCTTGGCCAGGTCGTGCATGGCGATCGTGGTGGTGACCACGGCATCCAGAATGCCCTCGGGGATTTCGCGCACGGTGCCGGTCTTGTCGGTGTACAAAACGGCCGGATTCGTCATCAGGTGGCCGACGTTGCGCACAAACATGAGCGAGCGGCCATGCAGGCGCACCTGCTTTTTGCCGTCAGGGCCGGTGTACAGGCGGTCGGCATTGAGGCCACGGGTGAAGGTTTTGTCGCCCTTGGCAACTTCTTCGGTCAAGGTGCCCTTCAAGATACCCAGCCAGTTGCTGTAAGCCAGCACCTTGTCGTCGGCGTCCACGGCGGCCACCGAATCTTCAAGGTCGAGGATGGTCGACAAAGCGGCTTCCAGCACCAGGTCGGAGACACCGGCCGGGTCGCTGGCGCCGATGGTGGTGGCGCGGTTGATGATCAGGTCCAGGTGCAGGCCGTTGTGCGCCAACAGCACGCTGGAGGGCGCCTTGGCGTCGCCCTGATAACCGACCAGCTGACTGGCGTCTGCCAGGCTGGTGTTGCTGCCATCGGCCAGCTTGATGGCCAGCTTGCCGCCCTTGATGCGGTACTCGACCGAGTCCACATGCGAGCCCTTGCGCAGCGGGGCGCAGCGGTCGAGCACGTTGCGCGCATAAGCAATCACCTTGGCGCCGCGCTTGGGGTTGTAGCCGCCTTTTTTGCCGACCTTTTCGCAGCCCTTGGTTTCATCAATCGCATCGGTGCCATAGAGCGCGTCGTACAAAGAGCCCCAGCGCGAGTTGGCTGCGTTGAGCGCATAACGCGCGTTCAAAATGGGCACCACCAGTTGCGGGCCAGCCTGCTTGGCCAGCTCGGCATCGACATTGGAGGTGGTGATGCGGGCCTTTTTGGGGGTTTCGACCAGGTAGCCGATGCCCTGCAAAAAGCTGCGGTAAGCCGGCATGTCGGTGATCGGGCCGGGGTGGGCCTGGTGCCAGGCATCCAGCTCGGTCTGCAGACGGTCACGCTCGGCGAGCAAGGCAATGTTCTTGGGGGCCAGGTCGGCGACGATGGCGCCAAAGCCTTTCCAGAATTTGGCCGGCGTCACGCCAGT
>JBASJO010000581.1:0-12190 GCA_049655365.1 Rhodoferax sp.
CAGGTAGCCCACCAGGTCGGCACCTGATCGCGCCACACGCACCGCCACTTCGTCAAAGCGGCGCTCAGACGCGCCCAGGCCGGCCACCCACTCCCAGCGCAGACTGGCACGAAATGATTCGAACAGCACGTCGGCGCTGATGACATTGGGCTTCATGGCAGGCGCTCCGGCTCAAATGGATCGGGAGAAAGCAAGAAAAGTCTCAGGTCGATTGCCAGTTGGCAATGCGTTGGTAGAGTTCTGTGGCGTCCTGAATCGTCAAAAGTTGTTCGCGCAAGGCGGCATCACTGAGCATTTCTGCAATTTCAGACAGGATTTCCAGGTGCTTCTGGGTGGCGGCTTCGGGTACCAGCAAGAAAATCATCAGACCCACCGCCTGCTCGTCCGGGGAATCAAAGCCAATGGGATTGGCCAGCTGGATGACAGCTGCCATGGGCGCCTTGAGTCCCTTGATGCGACCATGCGGAATGGCCACGCCATGCCCCAGACCAGTGGACCCCAGCCGCTCCCTTGAAAAAAGGCTGTCGGTCACCAGCGCACGGCTCAGGCCATGCAGATTTTCGAACAACAAGCCCACCTCTTCAAAAGCTCTTTTCTTGCTGGAAACGTCCACTTGGACCAGTACCTGTTCGGCCGAGAGGATGGAAGCGAGTCGATTCATGATGATCTTTGAAGGTGCACAGTAAAAATTTGGCACAAAAAAAGCCGCACGCACTTGCGAGCGGCTTATCAGATTTTAAATTACATCAGGCGCTTGGGCGCATCATGATGGTGGGATTGCAAACGGTCCTTGTGACGCACCACCTGACGGTCGAGTTTGTCGACCAGTTCATCCACGGCGGCGTACAGGTCGGCATGCGCGCTTTCGGCAAACAACTCGATGCCCTTGATGTGAATATTGCATTCTGCTTTTTGCCGACGCTCCTTTTCCTTCATGTTTTCCAGGGTCAGCAACACCTTGACATCCACCACCTGGTCAAAATGCCGCTTGATCCGGTCCAGCTTGCTGGTCACATAACTGCGCAAGGCGGGGGTAACTTCCAAATGGTGACCACTGATTGTCAAGTTCATAAAAGCCTCCTAAAGCTCTTGGGGGAGAAAGCTGCCAGCCAGGCCGGCAAGCGGGAAAAAAATTCGTGAAACCATGGTACTGACTATGCCCCGGCTTGGGGCAATTTGCAATTAATTTTTAATGATGCAATGCAGCATGCTGCGGTCTTGCGAGCGACTTCACGGGCGCAAAGGCGGCTGCAATGCGATAATCCGCCCGATCAAATGATTGCATTTTGACCGGATCCGTGGCCCACGAACGCCTCCCGGTCAGCCACCCTGCCGACCCAACGCATCATGATCTACCTCTTTTGGGAGTGAGCGCATGCTCAACATCTTCACCCTCGCCAACGGTCGCCTGTTTCAGGAAGAGATCGAATCCCTCGAAGAGCTGTCGCGTTTTCAGCCGATCTGGGTTGACCTGGAGTCGCCGACGCTCGAAGAAAAACGCTGGATCAAGCAGTATTTTGGTCTTTCCATCCCGGAAGATGCGATGGACGAGGACATCGAGGAATCGGCCCGTTTCTACAAGGAAGACAACGGCGAACTGCACATTCGCAGCGACTTTCTGGTAGCCGACGAAGATGACCCGCACACCGTGCGAGTGGCCTTTATTCTGAACCTGGTCAACGACGAGCTCAAAAGCAAGGGCGTGCTGTTCTCGATCCACGACGAGGACGTGCCGGTGTTCCGGCTCTTGCGCATGCGGGCCCGGCGCGCGCCCGGCCTGATTGAAGATGCAAAGGAAGTGCTGCTCAAGCTGTTCGACGCCGACGCCGAATATTCGGCCGACACGCTCGAGGAAATTTACGATGAACTGGAAAAAGCCAGCGCCAAGGTGCTGTCGGGCGACGTGACCGATGCGCTGGCCGGTGAAGTGCTGGGCGCCATTGCGCGCCACGAAGACATGAACGGCCGCATCCGGCGCAACGCCATGGACACGCGGCGCGCGGTCAGCTTCATGATGCGCACCAAAATGCTCAACAGCGAGCAGTTCGAGGATGCGCGGCAAATCCTGCGCGACATCGACTCGCTCGACTCGCACACCGCCTTTTTGTTTGACAAGATCAACTTTTTGATGGATGCCACCGTCGGTTTCATCAACATCAACCAGAACAAGATCATCAAGATCTTCTCGGTGGCCAGCGTGGCCTTGCTGCCGCCGACCCTGATTGCCAGCCTGTATGGCATGAATTTCAAGTTCATGCCGGAGCTTGATTGGGCCATGGGCTACCCCTATGCCCTGGGTCTGATGCTGGCCAGCGCCCTGGTACCCATGTGGTACTTCAGAAAACGCGGCTGGCTCAAGTAATTATTTTCCTGAACGCAACTGAATGAACTGGCTGACCACGGCCAGCGCATAAGGACTGGCCACCTGGGTGACAAAAGCCGAGAAATCCAGGTGCGCCTGGGCATCGGCGCGGTCTGAAATGGTGCGCATGGCGGCAAAGGGCACGCCGTAATCGTGGCACACCTGGGCCACCGCAGCGCCCTCCATTTCGACCGCCAGCGGCTCATGACCGGCCGCCTGCAGGTCAGCGCGCATGAGGGCGGCAGCCGCAGGATCGCAGACAAACTGGTCTCCGCTGGCAATCAGGCCGCGGTGCACCTGGGGCGACGCCAGCGGCAAGTCGCGATGACAATGATCACCCACGCCCGCCAGGCCCCGCTGCGCGGCTTCCAGCAACAGCGCCGACAAGCGCGGGTCGCAGTCGAATGTTGCGCGCCCGTAGAGCGGGATCTCGTAGCGCGGAAAAAGCGGTGCCGAGTTCAGGTCATGCTGGATGAAGGCCTCGGCCACCACGACATCACCCACCTGGACGCCGCTACCAACGCCCCCTGCCACGCCGGTAAAAAGCACGCTTTTGACATCGAAAGCCTCCATCAGCACGGTGGTGGTGGTGGCTGCGGCCACCTTGCCGACCTTGGTCAGCACCAGCACCACGTCCTGCCCCGCCCACTGGCCGCACCAGAAGGTACGCCCGGCACGATTGACACGCTGCGGCTTGTCCAGCAGTTCCAGCAGGCCCCGCTGCTCGTCGAGCAGGGCACTCATGATGGCCAGCGTCAAATGCGCACCCCTGCCCAGCGGCTACTTGCCGCGCAGTTCACGCCGCAAAATCTTGCCGACCGGCGTTTTGGGCAACTCATCGCGGAACTCGACGACTTTGGGCTGTTTGTAGCCGGTGAGGTTTTCCTTGCAATAGTCGCGCACCTGCGCCTCGGTGATGGCCGGGTCTTTCCTGACGATGACCAGCTTGACCCCCTCGCCGGTTTTGTCATCGGGCATGCCGACGCAGGCGCACTCGAGGATGCCGTCCATTTGCGAGACCACGTCTTCGAGTTCGGTGGGGAAGACGTTGAAGCCGCTGACCAGGATCATGTCTTTCTTGCGATCGACAATTTTGAAGTAGCCGCGCTCGTCCATCAGGCCGATGTCACCCGACTTGAAGTAACCGTCAGCCGTCATGACCTTGGCGGTCTCATCGGGGCGCTGCCAATAACCGGCCATCACTTGCGGCCCCTTGATGGCGATCTCGCCCGACTGACCGATGGGCACCTCATTGCCGCTGTCGTCCAGCAACTTGAGCCAGGTGCTGGGCACCGGCAGGCCGATCATGCCGGAAAATTCGGCGCCGATCACCGGGTTGGCCGTGGCGATCGGTGAGGTCTCGCTCAGGCCATAGCCTTCCACAATGCTGCAGCCCGTTTTTTCCAGCCAGAGTTTGGCCACGGCACTTTGCACCGCCGTGCCACCCCCGGCCGACACCAGCAGGTGGCTCCAGTTCACCTTGCCAAAATCGGGGTGGTTGGCCAAGGCGTTGAACAGCGTATTGACCGCCGGGAAGAAATGAACCTTGTGCTTGGCCAGCTCGGACAGCACCGCCGGGAAGTCGCGCGGGTTGGGGATCAGGATCAGCTTGCCACCCGCGCGCAGCGACAGCATCATGGCCACGGTAAAGGCAAAGATATGGTACAGCGGCAAGGCACAGACCGTATTCAGTTGCTCACCCTGCGGTACTTTTTGCAAGGCCGGGGCAAACCAGTCGTCAGTCTGCAGCAGGTTGGCCACCAGGTTGCGCTGCAACAGCACCGCCCCTTTGGAGACGCCGGTGGTGCCACCGGTGTACTGCAACACCGCCACGTCGTCGGGCTTGATGACCGGTTTTTTCAGGCTGCCGCTGCTGGCCTCGGCAATGGCTGCGTTGAACCGCACCGCGGTCGGCAAATTGAACACCGGCACCATCTTCTTGACATTGCGCACCACGTAGTTCACCAGGGTGCCTTTGAGCAGGCCCAACTGGTCACCCATGGCGCACAACACAATGTGCTTGACCGGCGTGGCGGCCAGGCATTTTTCGAGCGTGGCAGCAAAATTTTCCAGGATCACGATGGCCTTGGCGCCCGAGTCTTTCAGCTGGTGTTCCAGCTCGCGTGCCGTGTACAGCGGGTTGACGTTGACAAGGGTGTAACCGGCGCGCAGGATGCCGGCCACGGCGATGGGGTACTGCAACACATTGGGCATCATGACGGCCACACGGTCGCCCTTGACCAGCCCCAGGCTTTGCAAATAGACGCCAAAGGTCTGGCTCAATTCATCGACCTGCTTGTAGCTTTGCTCCTTGCCCATGAAGCTATAGGCAGGTCGATCGGCAAACTTCTTGAAACTCTCCTCCATCATGGCCACCATGGAGGCATATCGGGTCACATCAATATCGGACGCAACGCCCGGTGGATAGCTTTTAAGCCAGATGCGATCGGTCATGGTGAAAACTCCAGGGTGTGAATGTGAGGGTGAATTTTCACCCGTTTGTCAGTTTCTGTAAGCTGTGTTTTCCCTAATTAGGCAGAAAACTCCAGAGTGATGTCCTGGCTGGGAAACCTCAAAAAAAGAGGCCCGAGGGCCTCTTCATGTTGGTTTGACGGACCACTCACGCCTTCAAGGCCGTCAGCACCTCATCGAGCATCTTCTTGGCGTCGCCAAACAGCATGCGGTTGTTGTCTTTGTAAAACAGCGGGTTGTCCACGCCGGCGTAACCACTGGCCATGCTGCGCTTCATCACAATCGACGTCTTGGCTTTCCAGACTTCGAGCACCGGCATGCCGGCGATCGGGCTGCTCGGGTCATCCTGGGCGCTCGGGTTAACGATGTCATTGGCGCCAATCACCATGGTGACGTCGGTGGCCGGGAAATCATCGTTGAGCTCGTCCATCTCAAACACGATGTCGTAAGGCACCTTGGCCTCGGCCAGCAACACGTTCATGTGGCCCGGCATGCGCCCGGCCACCGGGTGAATGCCAAAACGCACATTGACGCCTTTTTCCCGCAGGTGCTTGGTGATCTCATACACCGTGTGCTGGGCCTGCGCCACCGCCATGCCGTAGCCCGGGACGATGATCACACTCTTGGCTTCGCGCAGCAGTTCTGCCGTTTCCAGGGCGGTGACCGGGGTCACCTCACCCGCAGGCTGCGCGCCACCCGCCGCAGCCGTGGGCTTGGCGCTGGTGGTGCCAAAGCCCCCGGCAATCACGCTGATGAAGCTGCGGTTCATGGCGTTGCACATGATGTAGGACAGGATCGCACCGCTGGAGCCCACCAGGGCACCCACCACAATCAGCAGGTCGTTGGACAGCATGAAACCGGTGGCCGCGGCGGCCCAGCCCGAATAACTGTTGAGCATGGACACAACCACCGGCATGTCGGCGCCGCCAATGGCCATCACCATGTGAATGCCAAACAGCAAGGCGATGATGGTCATCACGATCAGCGGCGTCATGCCTTCGGCGATGCTGTGGGCGTTCATGAATTCGCGGCCAAAGTAAATCACCACCAGCAGCCCGGCCAGATTCATCCAGTGCCGACCTGGCAACAGCATCGGGTTGCCACTGACACGACCCGACAGCTTGCCAAACGCCACCACCGAGCCAGAGAACGTGACGGCACCAATGAAGATGCCGATGTAGATCTCCATTTCATGGATCGACTTGGCCGCCCCCTCGTAGCCCTTGGAGGCTTCAGGGTCGATGAAGGTGGCAATGCCGACCAGCATCGCCGCCAGACCCACCATGCTGTGCATCAGGGCGACCAGCTCGGGCATTTGCGTCATTTGCACGGTGCGCGCGGCATACAGGCCAATGGCACCGCCGACCAGCATGGCGGCAATGATCCAGGGCAAGCCGGCAGCCGTCACTTGCGGGCCGAACACGGTGGCCAGCACGGCAATCGTCATGCCGACCATGCCATACAGGTTGCCGCGCAGGGCGGTGGACTGGTTGGACAGGCCGCCCAGACTCAGGATAAACAGAATGGTTGCGCCGATGTAAGCAACCGTGGCCAAACTTGAAGACATGTTCTTGGCTCCTTCTTCTTATTTACGGAACATGGCCAGCATGCGCTGGGTCACGGCGAAACCGCCGAACATATTGATGGCCGTGAGCACAATGCCCGCCGCTGCCACCCAGGTGATCAGGCTGTCGGGCCGGTCAACGGCACCGGCAATGGGTGAAATCTGCACCAGCGCACCGATGGCAATGATGCTGCTGATGGCATTGGTCACGCTCATCAGGGGCGTGTGCAGAGCGGGCTTGACGTTCCAGACCACCATGTAGCCGACAAAGCAGGCCAGCACAAACACCGTGAAGTGCGACATGAATTCCTTGGGTGCATTGGCGCCAATCAGCCAGAACAGGGTCGCCGCCACGCCGAACATGATGGCCAGTTTGCTGCCCGCCATGGGCTCGCTGGCAGCGCCATGGCCCTGTGCCTTTTTGGCGGCGGGTGCGGCCGCCGGCTTGGCCGCCGCCGCTGGCGTGGGTGCGACTTTGGGCGCCGGTGGCGGCCAGGTGACTTCGCCGTTCTTGATGACGGTGAGGCCGCGGATGGCGTCGTCCTCCATGTTGACGTCAACGACACCGTCCTTGGTCTTGCAGAGTTCCTCGGTCAGGCGGAACAGGTTGGTGGCGTACAGCGTGGACGACTGCTTGGCCAGGCGACTGACCAGGTCGGTGTAGCCGACGATGGTGACACCGTGCTTGACCACCACCTGGCCGGGTTCGGTCAGTTCGCAGTTGCCGCCTTGCTCGGCCGCCATGTCGACAATCACGCTGCCGGGCTTCATGCTCTGCACCATCTCGGCAGTGATGAGTTTGGGCGCGGGCTTGCCTGGAATCAGCGCGGTGGTGATGATGATGTCGACTTCGCGGGCCTGCTTGGCGTACATGGCGCGCTGGGCCTGCTGGAAACCCTCGCTCATGACCTTGGCGTAACCGCCGCCGCCTGAGCCCTCTTCCTCGTAGTCCACCTTGACGAATTCACCGCCCAGCGACACCACCTGGTCAGCCACTTCGGCCCGGGTGTCGTTGGCACGCACGATGGCGCCCAGACCAGCAGCGGTACCAATGGCGGCCAGACCGGCCACACCCGCACCGGCGATGAAGACCTTGGCTGGAGGCACCTTGCCCGCAGCCGTGATCTGGCCATTGAAGAAGCGGCCAAAGGCATTGGCGGCCTCGATGACGGCACGGTAACCGGCAACGCCGGCCTGCGAGGTCAGGGCGTCCATTTTCTGGGCCCGGCTGAGCATGCGCGGCAGCGCATCGATAGCCAGCACGGTGACCTTCTTGGCGCTAAGTTGCTGCATCAAGTCAGGGTTTTGCGCCGGCCAGATGAAGCCGATCAGCACTTGCCCGGCGCGCATCTGCGCGACTTCGTCGGCAGACGGGGGACGCACCTTGAACACGATGTCAGAGCCGGACCACAAGGCAGCGGCGGATTCGGCCACCGTGGCGCCCGCGGCGCGGTAGGTGTCATCGGAACAATTGGCCGCATCGCCCGCACCCGACTCGACAGCGACGGAGAAGCCCAGTTTGATCAGTTTTTCCACTGCCTCGGGCACCGTGGCCACGCGCTTTTCACCTGGAAAAATCTCTCTCGGCACGCCAATACGCTGCGCAGTTTGCGCAGGTGACGGGGCGGAGGCAAGGGCAGATTTGTCCGATGCGTCTTGAGTGGTAGCGCCAGCTTGCATGAAGCGTCTCCTCGTATATTGATTGGCAGGTTCTATGGTCCGTCGGAGCTTACATCAGTTTTTACAGGTTTTTCTTGACGACCTGCCCACTCCTTGATCCATCTCAAAGGAACGAGGCTGGCGCGGCCGAACCGCAAATCGGCATTTACCGATAATCCGGCCATGACAAACCGATGGAAACCCAGCGCCACCGTGGCCGCAATCATTGAACACCAGGGCAAATTCCTGCTGGTGGAAGAACACACACCCGAGGGCCTGCGCCTGAACAACCCGGCTGGCCACCTTGACGCAGGCGAGAGCCTGGTCGGGGCTTGCGTCCGCGAGGCGCTCGAAGAAACCATGCACTTGTTTACGCCGACGCATTTGCTGGGTGTTTACATGGCGCGCTTTCAACGCCCGGCCACTGCCGACCAAGCGGATCAGGACATCACCTACCTGCGCTTTGCCTTTTGCGGCAAGCTGGGTGACTTGCAAGCGGGCCGCAGCCTCGACACCGGCATTGTGCGCACCCTGTGGCTCAGCCCGGACGAGCTGCGGGCCAGTGCGCTGCGCCACCGCAGTCCGCTGGTGTTGCAGTGCATGGAAGACTATTTGCTTGGCCAGCGTTTTCCGCTGGCGCTGATCCATACCGACCCCACCATCATCGACTCACGCCCCATCGTCTCGGGTGACAAGTCATGAGCAAGCCGCAACGCGTGGTGGTGGGTTTGAGCGGTGGCGTGGACTCGGCAGTGACCGCCTGGCTGCTCAAGCAGCAGGGCCATGAGGTGATTGGCATCTTCATGAAGAACTGGGAAGAGGATGACCGGAGCTCGGACGAAGACAGCCGCTACTGCTCGTCCAACATTGATTTTGTCGACGCCGCAGCGGTGGCGGACGTGATCGGCATCGAGATCGAGCATGTCAACTTTGCCGCCGAGTACAAGGACCGGGTGTTTGCCGAGTTTCTGCGCGAGTACAGCGCCGGGCGCACGCCCAACCCCGACATTTTGTGCAACGCGGAGATCAAATTCAAGGCATTCCTGGACCACGCCATGCGCCTGGGGGCCGAGAAAATTGCCACCGGGCATTACGCCCGCGTGCGCTTCAATGCCGCCACCGAAAAGCACGAGTTGCTCAAGGGCCTGGACCCGACCAAGGACCAGAGCTATTTCCTGCACCGGCTCAACCAGAAACAATTGGCCAACACCCTGTTTCCCGTGGGCGAGTTACTGAAAACCGAGGTCCGTCGCCTGGCGCTGGAGATTGGCCTGCCCAACGCCAAAAAGAAGGACTCCACCGGCATCTGTTTCATTGGCGAGCGACCGTTCCGCGAGTTCTTGAACCGCTTCATTGCCAAAGAGCCCGGCCCGATCAAGAACGACCGGGGTCACACCATTGGCGAGCATGTCGGTTTGAGCTTTTACACCCTGGGGCAACGCCAGGGACTCGGCATTGGCGGCCTCAAGGCCAAAGGCGCACCGCGCGGTGGCGGTGAGCACGCGCCCTGGTTTGTGGCACGCAAGGACATGGCCCACAACACGCTGTGGGTGGTGCAAGGCCACGATCACCCTTGGCTGCTGTCGCACGAACTCTCGGCACAGGACGCCAGTTGGGTTGCGGGCGTGGCGCCTTCACCCCAGGCGCTGGCGGCCAAAACCCGTTACCGCCAGCTGGATGCGCCCTGCCACCTCACCGTGCAGACGGCAGACGCGTTCAAACTGGCATTTTCAGAGCCGCAATGGGCGGTGACGCCCGGGCAGTCTGCCGTGCTTTACAACGGCGAGGTCTGCCTGGGCGGCGGCATCATCACCGCCCCCTAACCCATGCGCGAGAGCAGGCTTTCCATGTCCTTGAGCATGGTGTCCATGTTTTCTTTTTGGGTGGCATCGGGCTGGACGCAAGTGGCGAGCTCCTGCGCCATGAAGCACATGGTCAGGCGCAGGTAAGTGCTGTCAAGGGCCTTGCGCACGGCTGAGAACTGCTGCCCGATCTTCAGGCAGCTTTCGCCCTCTTCGATCATGCGCTGGACACCCCGGATCTGGCCTTCGGCACGTCGCAGGCGGTTGAGCACCTCGGTACGGGCGGCTTCGTCGGTCAAGACAGTCATGCGGCAGTCCAGTTAAAAACGGCTGCCAATCAGTTGGCGCAACCAATTTTTGACTCGGGCACACCCAGCTTTTTCAGGATGATGCCCAGCGGACAAAAATTGGTGAAGCCGGATTGAAACAAATTGGCGCCGACAAAAGCCGTGAAGGCCAGCGCCCACTTGCTGACAAACAGCGGACTGCCCTCGACCCCCAAGGCCAGCGAGATCATGATGAACATGCCGGCGAAAACCAAAATATAACGTTGTACGGTCATGGTAAAAAAACTCCTTGTTTACTTGTTGAGACGATTGATGCCCAGCAAGCCCATGATGTATTTCTCATAGATGGGCTCGGAAGTGCCTTTTTTCAGCTTGCGCATGAAATATTTTTCGTAGGCAATTTTGGCCAGGTGGACCCACTTGCCTTTCTTGAACCAATTCACATTGCGCGGCGGGATTTGTGGCAGCGCCACAAAAGCAGCGCCGGTGTCACCCATGTCGGCCAGGCAGACGGCATTCCAGGTACCCTTGGCGGTGGCCGGTTGGCCCGCCAGGTCGTTGGCGATGTTGTGGCAGATGGCCGTCATCATGCTCTCGATCATGTAGCCAGTCTTGGGCGTTCCGGTGGGCACCGGGGTCACTTCCACCGGCGGAATGGCCACGCACACGCCGGCCGAATAGATGTTGCGGTACGCCTTGCTGCGCTGGAATTCGTCGATCAGGACCATGCCACGCGGGTTGCACAAGTTGGGCACGGCCGCCACTGCATCGACGCCCTTGAAGGCCGGCAACATCATGGACATTTTGAACGGCACCTCATGGTCCTTGACCGGGTTGCCATGGTCGTCCAGCTGGGTCACGAACATCTTGCCCTGCTCAACCTTGGTGGTCTTGGCGTTGGTGATCCACTTCATGTCGCGGCCACGCAATTCAGATTCGAGCATTGACTTGCTGTCGCCGACACCGCCCAGGCCGAGGTGGCCAATGTAGGGTTCACTGGTGACAAAGGTCATGGGCACCTTGTTGCGCAATTTGCGACGGCGCAGGTCGGTGTCCAGGATCATGGCGAACTCGTAAGCCGGGCCAAAACAGCTGGCGCCCGGCATGGCGCCAATCACGAGGGGGCCCGGGTTCTTCAAAAACTCTTCGTAGTCGGCAAAGAACGCCTGTGCATGGTCCACATGGCAAATGGAATGGGTGAAGCCGCCGCCACCCGACTTCACCGGGCCGGCGCCCGCCACTTCGTCAAAAGCCAGCTTCGGGCCGGTGGCGATCAGCAGGTAGTCGTAATCCAGCGTCTGCCCGTCCAGCAGCGTCAGCTTGCTGGCGTCGGCGTCGATGTGGGTCACCGCCTTGCCGATGAAGCCGATTTTTTTGCGCGCCAGATACGGTGCAATCGGCAGGGTGACCGCCTCACGGTCGCGCCAGCCCACCGCGACCCACGGGTTGCTGGGCACAAACTGGAAGTAGTCGGTGCTGTTGACCACCGTGATGCGGTGCTCCGGGGGCAGCATTTCACGCAATTCGTAGGCGGCGGGCATGCCACCAATGCCTGCACCCATGATGACGATATGAGCCATGTCTTGTCTCCTGTTATATGAACGTTAGTGAGCTTGACCGAGAGAACTCGGCGCTTCTGCGAGCGCCTTGTTACGGCGCCAGTACAGCGCGTAATACAACACCGGAATCACCACCAGCGTGAGCAGGGTGGACACCAGAATGCCAAAAATCAGGGAAATGGCGAGCCCGTTGAAAATGGGATCGTCCAGAATGAAGAAAGCACCGATCATGGCCGCCAGACCGGTCAGGGCAATGGGTTGCGCGCGCACCGCAGCAGACTGCACCACCGCCTCCTTGAAAGGCACGCCCTGCGCCACCTGCAGCTCAATGAAGTCGACCAGCAGGATGGAGTTGCGCACGATGATGCCCGCCAACGCAATCATGCCAATCATCGAGGTGGCCGTGAACTGGGCATTCAACAAAGCATGCCCGGGCATGACGCCACTGATGGTCAATGGGATTGGGGCCATGATCACCAATGGGG